>CAUJGC010000397.1 GCA_963169075.1 Myxococcota bacterium | reverse complement strand
GGGATCGTGGCGCCGCTGCTGCGCCCGGCGCTGGTGGCGGCCTGGGTGCTGGTGTTTCTGCCGGTGCTTGGGGAGATCACGCTGTCGATCCTGCTCTTCGGGCCGGAGACGAAGACGCTTGGGGTGCTGCTCTTTGATCTGCAGACCTACGAGTCGCCGCCGCGTGCGGCGGTGCTGGGGACGCTGCTGGTGGGGGTGGTGCTGGTGGGGAACCTGGGGGTGAAGCGGCTGAGCGGCGGTCGGCTGGGGCTTTAGGAGACGAGGAGGCGCGCGATGGCGGGTGTGAAGCTGGAGGGGTTGGAGAAGTCCTACGGGGCGACGCAGGTGGTGCGGGGGATCGATCTGGTGATCGAGGATGGGAGCTTCGTGGCGCTGCTGGGTCCGTCGGGGTGCGGCAAGACGACGACGCTGCGGATGATCGCGGGGCTGGAGGCGCCGACGGGGGGGCGGCTGTGGATCGGTGACGAGGTGGTGAGCGAGCCGGGTCGGGGGCTCTTTGTGCCGCCGGAGCGTCGTCGGCTGGGGATGGTCTTTCAGAGCTACGCGGTGTGGCCGCACAAGACGGTGGCGGAGAACGTGGCGTACCCGCTTCAGGTCTCGGGGGTGGGCGGTCGGGAGGTGGCGTCGCGGGTGGAGGAGGCGCTCGGGCTGGTGCAGCTGGGGGGGCTGGGGGGGCGGATGCCGAACCAGCTCTCGGGGGGGCAGCAGCAGCGGGTGGCGTTGGCGCGGGCGCTGGTGATGCGTCCTCGGGTGCTGCTGCTGGATGAGCCGCTCTCGAACCTGGACGCGCATCTGCGGGTGGAGCTGCGTCAGCAGATCGCGTCCATCGCGCGGGGGCTTGGGATGACGGTGGTGTATGTGACGCACGATCAGGAGGAGGCGCTGGCGGGGAGCGGGGCGGAGGTGTGGGTGGGCGGGGCGTCGGGGGTGACGGCGGGGGCGGAGGTGGAGGTGATGTGGCGGCCGAGCTGGCTGGAGCTGGCGTCGGAGGGCGCGGGGGAGGTGTGCGGGGTGGTGGAGGAGGTGGTGTATCTGGGGGATCAGCAGGAGGTGCGGGTGCGTGTAGGCGAGGCGGTGGTGAAGGCGCTGGTGGGGGCGGAGGTGCCTGTGGCGCGCGGGGAGACGACGTGGTGGCGGGGTCGGGAGGCGCGTCTTTTTGGTGTGTGAGGGGTCAGGCGGCCTTGCGTGCGCGCTGTCGGGTGTGTGTGCGGGTGCGGTTGGTCTCGTCGTGGGTGTAGGGCTCGGGGTCGCGGATGATGCCTTCGTCGTAGGCGAAGTCAGCGAGCTGCTTGCGCATGAGCTTGCGTCCGCGGAAGAGTCGGGACATGACGGTGCCGACGGGGCAGTCGAGGATGAGGGCGATCTCTTTGTAGGAGAAGCTCTGGAGGTCGGCGAGGACGACGACCATGCGGAACTCGACGGGGAGGTTGCGGAGTGCGGCGCGGACGTCTTCGGAGAAGATCTTGTTGGCGAGGCCGCGCTCGGGGTTGGAGGGGATGCCGACCTTGTCGCGTGAGAAGAGGTTCTCGATGACGGGGCGGAGGTCCTCTGCGCCGAGGATCTCGCGTTCTTTGGAGCGTCGTCGGTAGTTGTTGATGAAGGTGTTGGTGAGGATCTTGAAGAGCCAGGCGCGGCAGTTGGTGTTGCGTTCGAAGCGATGGAAGAAGGTGAAGGCCTTGAGGAAGGTCTCTTGGAGGAGGTCTTCGGCGTCGCGCTCGTTTTTGGTGAGGCGGAGTGCGGTGGCGAAGAGCTCATCGGCGTAGATGAGGGCGGTGGCTTCGAACTCGGTGAGGGCGGCGAGGTGGAGTTGAGCTTGGGAATCGAGGGGCTGGTTCATATGTTGAGTCCTCGCGCCCGAGGGCGTGTCTGGCGTGGTGGTGTGTGGGGTCTGGGGAGGTCCGGAGCGCGCCGGTCAGGCGTCGGGTGGTGTCGGCGCGGCGTCTGGTGTGCCGACTGGAAGAATGTAAACATGCCGGTTCGCTTTTCAACGTCGCTGCGCGGAGACGGGTCGTTTCAGCGGGGTGTTACGCGGGTGTGGATGTTGTCAACGCGGGCGTGTTGAGATAGAGTGGATCGCCTTGTTGTCGGGCTGCGCGGTGTTTGAGCGCGCTTGACGCAGGGGAGCAGGCTCACAAAGAATTGACGCATTTTTTGCTGGAGCGCGGTCGGGAAGAGCGCTGGTCAGCGAAGAGACGCTAGAGTGCAGGCCAAGACGGGAGCAGCCGTGACGGTAGCCGCGAATATTACGCCGATCGATATCGAGGATGAGATCCAGAGCTCGTATATGGATTACGCGATGAGCGTGATCATCGGGCGCGCGTTGCCGGACGTGCGCGACGGGCTGAAGCCGGTGCATCGCCGGGTGCTCTTCTCGATGCATGAGCTGGGGAACCGGTGGAACGCGTCGTACAAGAAGTCGGCGCGCGTGGTGGGTGACGTGATCGGTAAGTACCACCCGCACGGTGACTCGGCGGTGTACGACGCGCTGGTGCGTCTGGCGCAGGACTTCAACATGCGCGTCCCGCTGGTGGACGGGCAGGGGAACTTCGGGTCGGTGGACGGGGATCCGGCGGCGGCGATGCGCTACACGGAGGTCCGGATGTCGCGTGCGGCCGGGGAGCTGCTGGCGGACATCGACAAGGAGACGGTGGACTTTGGTCCGAACTACGACGACAGCGAGCTGGAGCCGCTGGTGTTGCCGGCGCGGATCCCGAACCTCCTGGTGAACGGGGCGGAGGGGATCGCGGTGGGTATGGCGACGAAGATCCCGCCGCACAACCTGGCGGAGGTGGTGGACGCGGTGATCGCGTTGATCCGTGATCCGGGCCTGGGCCTGGAGGGGTTGATGCGTCATGTGAAGGGTCCGGACTTCCCGACGGGTGCCTATGTGTGTGGCCGCGCGGGGATCGAGGAGGCGTACCGGAGCGGTCGGGGTCGCGTGGTGATGCGCGCGAAGGTGGAGGTGGAGGAGCTGCGGCGTGATCGGGAGGCGCTGGTGATCACGGAGCTTCCGTTCCAGGTGAACAAGGCGCGCCTGGTGGAGAAGATCGCGGAGCTGGTGCGTGACAAGAAGATCGAGGACATCGCGGATCTGCGGGACGAGTCGGATCGTCACGGGATGCGTGTGGTGATCGAGCTGAAGTCGTCGGCGGTGCCGGAGGTGGTGTTGAACCAGCTCTACAAGCAGACGCCGATGCAGCAGACCTTCGGCGTGATCATGCTGGCGACGGTGGCGGGTGAGCCGCGGGTGATGGGGCTGCGGGAGATCCTGGGTCACTTCATCGACTTCCGTCGTGACGTGGTGACGCGTCGGACGGTGTATCTGTTGAAGCAGGCGCGCGCTCGGGAGCACATCCTGGAGGGGCTGGTGACGGCGCTGGATCATATTGACGCGGTGATCGCGTTGATCCGGGGCAGTCGGACGGTGGTGGAGGCGCGTCAGGGGTTGGTGGAGCGTTTTGGGCTCTCGGAGCTTCAGGCGCAGGCGATCCTGGACATGCGGCTGCAGAAGCTGACGGGTCTGGAGCGCGACAAGGTGTTGGAGGAGCTGGCGGAGGTGCGTCGTCAGATCCAGGAGCTGACGTTGATCTTGACGAGCGAGGCGCGCCTGCACGAGGTGATCGTGGAGGAGCTGGAGGCGGTGAAGGCGCACTTCGGTGAGGGGCGCCGGACGGAGATCATCGGTGAGGCTCCGGAGTTCGATCCGCTGGCGCTGATCGTCGAGGAGGATGTGGTCATCACGCTGACGGGGCTGGACTACATCAAGAAGACGGCGACGTCGGAGTATCAGGCGCAGGGTCGGGGCGGTAAGGGTCGCCGTGGGGTGACGACGCGGGATGAGGACTGGGTGAAGGACGTGTTTGTGGTGAACACGCACGACCAGCTCCTGGTGTTTACGACGCTGGGTCGGTGCTTCGCGCTGCCGGTGCACGAGATCCCGACGGCGAGCCGCACCGCGCGGGGTAAGCCTGTGGTGAACCTGGTGCGTCTGGAGAGCGGCGAGAAGGTGGCGTCGATCGTGCCGATCCGCAGCTTCGAGGACGAGGGGGTGTTCTTGATCTTCGCGACGCGTGCGGGGATGGTGAAGCGCACCGAGCTGAGCCAGTACGCGAACGTGAACGTGTCGGGGCTCCTGGCGGTGCGGCTCAACGAGGGCGACGATCTGATCGCGGTGCGGCTGATCCGGGAGGAGGATCAGGTGCTTTTGGCGACGAAGTGGGGTCAGTCGATCCGCTTTGATCTCTCGGACGTGCGCCCGATAGGGCGTTACACGGCGGGGGTGCGGGGCATCCGCTTCAAGGAGGAGCACGACGAGCTGATCGGGATGGAGGTGCTCAAGCCGGAGGCCTCGATGATCCTGACGATCTGCGAGCGGGGCTATGGGAAGCGTACGGAGGTGGATGAGTACCGGCTCCAGGGGCGCGGCGGGTCGGGGATCATCAGCATCCAGTGCAGCGAGCGCAACGGCCCGGTGGTGGCGATCAAGCAGGTGTCGGAGGGGGATGAGGTCTTGATGATCTCGAACGCCGGCCAGGTGTTGCGGACGCCAGCGGGCGCGATCCGTGTGGTGGGGCGGAACACGCAGGGCGTGAAGCTCTTCGGGCTGGGTGCGGACGAGGCGATCGTGGGCGTGGCGCTGGTCCCCGAGGACGAGCGTGACGCCGAGGAGTCGGCGTCGGGGGCGGCGCTGGCGTCCGACGAGGAGTCGGCGCTGGAGCCTGCGCTGGAGGTGGTGGACGCGGAGGAGGAGGGAGCGGATGAGCCGTAACGGGATCAGCGAGGCGATGTTCAAGGCGGCGGCGGAGGTGATGCCTGGCGGGGTGAGCTCGCCGGTGCGGGCCTTCCGCTCGGTGGGGGGGACGCCGATCTTCTTCAAGTCGGCGTCGGGCGCGGAGGTCGAGGATGTAGACGGGAACCGCTACATCGACTTCGTGGGGTCCTGGGGGCCGATGCTCCTGGGGCACGCGCATCCGGAGGTGGTGGAGGCGGTGCGTGAGGTGGCGTCGCGGGGGCTGAGCTTCGGCGCGCCGACGCCGCTGGAGACGGAGTTCTGCGAGCTGATCATCGAGCTGGTGCCGTCGGTGGAGATGGTGCGCCTGGTGAACAGCGGGACGGAGGCGACGATGAGCGCGATCCGTCTGGCGCGGGGCTACACGGGTCGTCCGAAGATCGTGAAGTTCTCGGGGTGTTACCACGGCCACGAGGACAGCCTGCTGGTGCAGGCGGGCTCGGGCGTGGCGACGCTGGGGATCCCGGGGACGCCCGGGGTGCTGCCGGCGCTGGCTGCGGAGACGCTGACGGCACCTTATAATGATCTGGCGTCGCTGGAGGCGATCTTCGACCGCTTCGGGGAGGAGATCGCGTGCTGCATCGTGGAGCCTGTGGCGGGGAACATGGGCTGCATCTTGCCGCAGCCGGGCTTTCTGGAGCGGCTGCGCTCGCTCTGCACGGGCTCGGGGGCGGTGTTGATCTTTGACGAGGTGATGACGGGGTTCCGCGTCGCCGCGGGCGGCGCGCAGGCGCGCTACGGGATCACGCCGGATCTGACGACGCTTGGGAAGGTGATCGGCGGGGGGCTGCCTGTGGGGGCCTACGGGGGTCGTCGGGAGATCATGGAGCGGGTGGCGCCGGTGGGGCCTGTATACCAGGCTGGGACGCTCTCGGGCAACCCGCTCTCGGTGACGGCCGGGATGACGATGCTGAAGTTGATCCGGGGTATACCGGATCTCTACACGCGGCTGGACGATCTCTCGCGTCAGGTGTCGGAGGGGATGCGTGACGTGCTGCGCGGCGCGGGGGTGGCGGCGAGCAGCGCGCATGTGGGCGGCATGTTCGGCGTGTCGTTCCGGGAGGAGGCGCCGCGGAGCTATGAGGAGGCGAAGGAGGCGGACGTGGCGCGCTTCAACCGCTTCTTCCACGCGATGCTGCGCCAGGGGGTGTACCTGGCGCCGTCGGCCTTTGAGGCGGGCTTTGTGAGCTACGCGCACACGGACGCGCAGGTGGCGCGTGTGCTGGAGGCGAGCGAGGCGGCGATCCGCGAGGTGTTGGCGTCGGGGGGGTGAGGGGGGCTGGGTTTTGCGGTTGACGCCTCGCGGACCCTGTGCTAACACACCGCGCGGCTCGGGCCGGAGAGGGTATAGACACCCTCTCCGCCTCGTGCCTGACGGCGTCGGCGCCTCTTGAGAGGGGTCGTCGTCGGGCGTGGATCAGGGAGCCTGAAGGTGTTCACGATGAGCGCAGACCCTCAGCGTCCCCCGGCCTCGCCTGAAGGAGCGGAGGAGGTCGTCGAGCAGACGACCGAGCCCACTCCGGAGGCCGAGGCGCGGGATCGCGCCGAGGGGAAGAAGATGTTGAAGGAGGCCGGCAGCTACGGCGCGATCGGCCTGGAGTTCGGCATCTCGGTGGTCATCGGCTACTTTATAGGGAACTGGCTGGATCAGCGCCTTGGGACGGTGCCCTGGCTGACGTTGGTCTTCATCGGGTTTGGCGTCGCGTCTGCGGCGCGGAGCCTGGTGCGGGCGGCGCGTCGAGCGAAGCGGCAGCTGTCGCAGGGTGACGAGGAGTGAGCCACGATGGGCTCGGGGACGTCGTTCGCGGAGCAGTACGCGCGGGAGGCGCGCCCGGGTCTGGACACGATGGAGGGCGTGATCTTCCTCGTGGGTGCGGTGAGCTCGGCGTTGGTCTGGGCGTATGACGGCGGCGCGTTGACCTGGGGGTGGGTCGCGGGCTGGTTGGTGGGTCAGGCGAACGTGGCGTTGCTGCGTCGGCTGATCTACCGGGTGCTCGTGGGCGGCCTGGGAGGTCGTTTGAGCACGGCGGTGCTGGCGGTGAAGATGTTCGCGCTGCTGGCGGGTGTGTTTGGTGTGTTGAGCGCCTTTCCGCTGGAGCCGCTGGGCTTCGTGGGAGGATTTACAGCGACAGTCATTGGACTTATCGCTGGAAGCATGATAGTGGCAGCGCGGCTCTCACGCGCCGCTGACGAGGCGGCGTCGGGTGAGTCGATGAGCGAAGGCGTCGGGGTCGAGCTGGCCGTCCGCGGGAGCGCGGAGTCAGGCGAGGGGACCTCGGGCGCCTCAGAAGCAGGCTGAAGCGATACGATGTCAGACAAGACGCTGCTCTCCTACATTCCTGGCTTTGATGACGCGATGCACCACGCCGGTGAGGCGTTGGGTCATTGGCAGCCTTCCTTCATCGGTCACAACGACGTGCTGACGCTGATCCCGGCGGTGATGTTGGGGATCGTGGTGGTGCTCTTGTTGGCGATGGGTGTGTCGGCGCGGGGTCGCCTCGCGAAGGTGGAGGAGGCTGTGATCCCGGACGCGGTGATGAATCCGCGGACGTTCTTCGAGCTCTTCCTGGACACGCTGATGTCGTTGATGACGGACATCATGGGAGCGAAGAACGCGAAGCGTTTTCTGCCGCTGCTGGGGACGTGCGGTCTGGTGATTCTGTTCTCGAACCTGCTGGGCCTGGTGCCTGGGTTCGTGCCGCCGACGGACAACCTGAACGTGACGGCGGCGCTGGCGTTGGTCATCTTTTTTGCGACCCACATCGTGGGTGTGCAGACGAATGGTCTCGGCCACATCACGCACATGATGAACCCTGTGGGTGTGTGGTGGGGCTGGTTTATGGTGCCGATCATGTTTCCGATCGAGCTGATCGGACACCTGGCGCGGCCTTTGAGCCTCTCTCTTCGTTTGATGGGTAACATGGTCGGTGACCACAAGGTGCTTGGGATCTTCCTGACGCTGACGGCGGTTCCGATTGTGTACCCCGTGCCGATCATCGGCATGGGTGTGCTGGTCTGCGTAGTGCAGACGGCGGTCTTCTGCCTCCTGTCGATGATCTACATCGGCCTGGCGGTGGAGGAGCAGCACCACGACGAGGGCGGGCACCACTGAGAGCCGCTGCGGCCTGGTGTCGCGGCGGAGGATGGAGCGTAGCGGCGCTCGGGTCAACCCAGGCGCCTTTGAGATCACCCTTGAGACGTAGACCTGGCCGGCGCTGTGCAGTCAGCGGGGCCAGGGGGTCACAAACCTACCTGGAGGCTTCAGATAATGAACAATCGTAAAGCGATCCTCTTCGCCACGACGTTCCTCTTCGTGTCCCTCTTCAGCGTGGCGGCGTTCGCGCAGGATGCGGGCGCTGCGGACAACAAGTTCACGGTGGCGGCTGCGATCGCGCTGGCCGAGGGCTTCGGCCTGGCGGTGGCGGCGTTCGGCGGCGCGATGGCTCAGGGCAAGGCGGCGACGGCGGCGCTGGAGGGCATCGCCCGGAACCCGAGCGCTGCGGGTCGCCTCTTCACGCCCCTCATCCTGGGTCTGGCGCTCATCGAGTCGCTGGTCATCTACTCGCTGGTCATCGCGTTCATCCTGAACGGCTCGCTGGGCGCGCTCGTCGCGAACATGTGAGGGCTCTGGGGGGTCCGGGGGGCGCTGCCCCCCGGCCGCGCGGGGGGGGCCCAAAAAAAAGG
>CAUJGC010000396.1 GCA_963169075.1 Myxococcota bacterium | reverse complement strand
CCGCCCCCGGACCCCCATCTTATGGAGGCAGCGGAAGCGTCAATTCATCGTGAATCGCTCGTGTGCGCCACGCCGTGTCCCTTGACGCGGTGGGCCGTCGTTCATAAGTGTGTCCGCACTTACGAATGGGCGCCGCGGCGGCGCCGTCGTGAGGAGGTGGATGTGGCGAGACGACGCAGCGTGAGCGACGCACAGATCCTGGAGGTGGCGCGCGAGGTCTTCATCGAGGAGGGCCCTGGGGCAGCGACGTCGCAGGTGGCGGCGCGGGTGGGGCTGTCGGAGGCGGCGATCTTCAAGCGCTTCGGGACGAAGCAGCGGCTCTTCTGCGAGGCGGTGAGGCCAGACGGGCCGGTGTGGGTGGGCGCGCTGGGGCGGCTGGCGGGGCGAGGTGAGCTGCGGGAGACGCTGGTGGAGCTGGTGGTGGCGCTGATCGCGTTCTACCGGGAGGTGCTGCCGCGGCTGATGCTGGTGTGGTCGAGCCAGCTGCGGACGCCCGAGGCGTGCGCGGTGGGTGAAGGTCACCCGCTGGTGCGGACGGTGCGCGCGGTGTCGGGGCTGCTGGAGGCGGAGGCGTCGCTGGGGCGGCTGGTGGCGCACGACGCGGAGACGGTGGCGCGCGGGCTGCTCGGCGCGTCGATGCACTTCGCGTTCGCGGAGTTTGTGGAGACGGCAGATTTTTTTGAGGAGAGCGATCAGGCGTACGCGCGGTCGCTGGTCGGGATGCTCCTGGAGGGGATCGGAGGTGAGCTGGATGCGAGCGTGGAGCCGATGGACGCTGTGGAGCGTCGTGCTGTGTGGAGCGGCGGCGTGCTCGCCGCGTGCGGTGAAGACGGATCATGCGCCGCGGGTGGAGGTGCCGACCGGCTGGTCGTCGGAGGCGGGGGCGGGTGAGGCGGCTCCGGCCCGCGCGCCTGCGCCCGAGGGCGCGCCGGGGTGGTGGACGAGCTTCCACGATCCGGGGCTGGACGCGGTGATGGCGCGGGCGCTGGACTCCAACCTGGATCTGGAGGCGGCGTGGGAGCGCGTGGTCCAGGCGGAGACGCAGGTGGACGCGCAGGGGAGCGGCTACTGGCCGCAGGTGAACTTCCAGACGAACGCGACGCGGACGCGGATCGACATCGCAGAGCTGGGGACCTCGACGACGAGCCAGTATCAGGTGAGCGTGCCGGTGTCGTGGGAGCTGGATCTGTGGGGTCGGATCAAGAGCCAGGTGGAGGCGAACCGGCTGGAGGTGGAGGCGGCGCGGGATGACGTGAGCGCGGTGGCGGTGACGCTGGCGGCGCAGGTGAGCGAGGAGTGGTTCACGCTGCTGGAGACGCGGGCGCGTCGGCGGATCCTCCAGGATCAGCTGACGTTGCAGGAGCGCTGGCTGGAGCTGCTGGAGGCGCGCTTCGGTTACGGGAGCGCGACGGCGCTGGATCTGCTCCAGCAGCGGGATCAGATCCAGACGGTGCGGGGTCAGCTGACGCTGGTGGAGGGTCAGGAGGCGGCGTCCCGGCGTCGCCTGGCGGTGCTGGTGGGGGTGCTGCCGGGGTCGCTGGAGGTGTCGGCGGGGGAGTCGCTGCCGACGCTGGAGGCGCTGCCGTCGGCGGGGGTGCCTGCGGAGCTGCTGGAGCAGCGCCCGGATCTGCGGGCGGCGCGCCGCCGGGTGGAGGCGGCGGATCATCGGGTGTCGGCGGCGGTGGCGAGCTACCTGCCGACGCTGCGGCTGACGGGGAGCGTGGGGTTGAACGCGCGTGCGCTGGAGGATCTCTTGAGCACGCTGATCACGTCGGTGGGGGCGAGCGTGGGGATGCCGGTGCTGGACGGCGGGTCGCGCGACGCGACGCTGCGTCGGGCGGAGTCGGCGCTGCGGGTGCAGCTGCTCGCGTACACGCAGGTCTTTCTTGGGGCGGTGCGGGACGTGGAGACGGCGATGATCCAGGAGCGCCAGCAGCGCGCGAACATCGCGGAGCTGGAGCGGCAGGTGGAGCTGTCGCGGGCGTCGCTGGAGGCGGCGCGGGTGCGCTATCGGGATGGGGGGGAGGACTTTTTGAGGGTGTTGACCGCGCAGACCTCGTTGCAGCGGGCGGAGCTGAACCTGCTTACGGCGCAGCGCCAGCTCCTCTCGCATCGCGTGCAGCTTCATCGAGCGCTTGGGGGGAGCTTTGGCGATCAGCTGACGCGCCCCAGGCTGGAGGAGTGAGAGTCGATTTCATGAATATTCTGAAGAAGATCCTTGCGGTGTTGCTGCCGCTGGTGGTGCTTGGGGCGGGGTTCGGCGTCTTCAAGTGGATGAAGGAGACGCGCCCGGTGGCGGGGAAGAAGGAGGCGGTGAAGACGGCGCCGCTGGTCCGGGTGACGCAGGTGGAGGCGGTGACGCGTCCGGCGCAGGTGGTGGCGAAGGGGGTGGTGCGCCCGGCGCGTCAGGTGATGCTCCAGTCGCAGGTGTCGGGGCGTCTGCTCTGGCACCACGCGCAGCTGGTGCCGGGCGGGCTGGTGCAGGCGGAGGAGACGCTGGTGCGGCTGGACGGTCGGGACTACCAGCTGAACATCGCGTCGCAGCAGGCTGCGCTGAAGCAGGCGGAGCAGGGGCTGGATCTGGAGCGGGGTCGCCAGACGGTGGCGGAGAAGGAGCTGGCGCTCTTCGGTGACGAGGTGCCGACGACGGCGGAGGGCAAGGCGCTGGTGCTGCGCGAGCCGCAGCTGGAGTCTGCGAAGGCGAGCGTGGAGAGCGCGCGGAGCAACATCGCGCTGAGCCGCTTGAACCTGAGCCGGACGACGCTGAAGGCGCCGTTCAACGCGCTGGTGCAGGCGGAGTCGGTGGAGCTTGGGCAGCTGGTGCAGCCGCAGACGCAGCTGGCGACGCTGGTGGGGACGGACACCTTCTGGGTGCAGGCGGCGGTGCCGCTGGCGGAGGTGGAGTGGATCCGCATCCCGGGGGTGAACGGCGCCTCGGGGTCTCCGGTGGAGGTGGTGCAGCGGCTTGGGAGCCAGGAGGTGCGCCGCCAGGGGCGGGTGCTGCGGCTGACCGGCGAGGTGGACGAGGCGGGGCAGATGGCGCAGGTGCTGGTGGAGGTGGACGATCCGCTGAACCTGAAGGGGGGGGCCGGGGAGTCGAAGCTGCCGCTGCTGCTGGGGAGCTTCGTGGAGGTGCGCATCCAGGGGGCGGAGCTTCAGAACGTGGTGAAGGTGCCTCGGGAGGCGGTGCGTGGAGGTGGGTCGGCGTGGGTGTATGTAGACGGGAAGCTGGAGATCCGGGAGCTGGAGGTGGCGTGGCGTGAGCCCGACGTGGTGCTGGTGCGCGGCGGGCTGAAGGCGGGGGAGCAGCTGATCACGAGCCGCCTGGCGACGCCGGTGCACGGGATGGACGTGCGAGCGCCTGCGGAGGAGACGGCTGCGCTGTCGCCGCAAGGCGAGGAGGCGCGGCCATGAGCGAGCAGACCGAGCACCACGCGGCGGCGCAGCACGTGCGCCGTGAGGAGTCTGCGAAGGCGGGCGGGGCGCTGGCGTGGATGGCGAAGAACCCGGTGGCGGCGAACATCATCATGTTCCTGCTCCTGGTCGGCGGCCTCGCGTCGATGCCCTACATCAAGCAGGAGGTCTTCCCCGAGTTTGATCTGGACATCGTGACGGTGGTGGTCCCCTACCCGGGGGCGAGCCCTGAGGAGGTGGAGCAGGGGGTGCTGCTCTCCATCGAGGAGGCGGTCACGGGTGTGGACGGGGTGAAGGATGTGACGGCCACGGCGAGCGAAGGCGCCGGGGTGGTGACGATCGAGCTTCAGGAGGGGACGGACGCGCAGCAGGCGCTCTCGGACATCAAGAACAACGTGGATCGGATCTCCTCGTTCCCGGTGGACGCGGAGCGTCCTGTGGTGAGCGTGGTGGCGCGGCGGAGCCAGGTGGTGACGCTGGTGATCTCGGGGGACGTGGAGGAGACGGTGCTCCGCGAGCTGGCGGAGAGCCTCCGTGACGGGCTGATCCAGGAGCCGGACATCTCGTATGTGGAGCTGGCGAGCATCCGTCCGCTGGAGATCAGCGTGGAGGTGCCGCAGGAGACGCTGCGCAACCACGGGCTGACGCTGGAGCAGGTGGCGCAGACGATCGGCGCCTCGTCGCTGGAGCTGCCCGGCGGGAGCGTGAAGACCGAGAAGGGGGAGGTGCTGATCCGGACGAACGAGCGCCGGAACACGGGGCAGGAGTTTGGCGACATCATCGTGGTGAGCCGCCGGACCGGCGAGGAGCTGCGGCTTGGGGAGATCGCGACGATCAAGGACGGCTTCCAGGAGCTGGATCAGGACGCGTTCTTCAACGGGCAGCGCGCGGTGGAGGTGAACGTCTATCGGGTGGGTGATGAGACGCCGATCGAGGTCGCGGCGGCGGTGGACGACTACGTAGAGCGGGCGCGGGTGAACCTGCCGCCGGGTGTGGGGATCGCGAAGCTGAACGACCGGAGCGACATCTACCGCCAGCGCATCGATCTCTTGATGAACAACGCCTACATGGGGCTGGCGCTGGTCTTCATCATCCTGGGGCTCTTCCTCCAGATCCGGCTGGCGTTCTGGGTGATGATGGGGATCCCGATCTCGTTCCTGGGGTCGTTCCTCTTGATGCCGCTGGCGGACGCCAGCATCAACATGATCTCGCTCTTCGCGTTCATCCTGACGCTTGGGATCGTGGTGGACGACGCGATCGTGGTCGGTGAGGCGGTGTTCAAGTGTCGCGAGGACGGGATGTCTCCGCTGGACGCGGCGATCGCGGGGGTGCGCGAGGTGTCCGGGCCGGTGGTCTTCTCGGTGTTGACGACGTGTATAGCGTTTATTCCCTTGTTTTTTATACCAGGAACCACCGGAAAATTCTTCTTCGTGATCCCGGTGGTCGTGATCTCCATCATCGGCATCTCGCTCTTTGAGAGCATGTTCATCCTGCCGGCGCACCTGGCGCACCTGAAGGACTCGCGGCCCGGGACGCTGCTTGGGTGGGTGGACAAGCAGCAGGGGCGCTTCACGCGGATGCTGGACTGGTTCATCGACACCATCTACGGGTGGCTGCTGCGCCGCGGGCTGCGCCAGAAGTGGCTGGTGGTGGCGTTCTCCATCGCGCTCCTGATGTCGAGCTTCGGGCTGGTGGCGGGTGGGCGGCTCAAGAGCACCTTCATGCCCAAGATCGACAGCGACACCGTGACGGTGAACGTGGAGATGCAGTTCGGGACGCCGATGGCGGTGACCCAGGCCTATCAAGAGCACATGCTGAAGGCGGCGCAGGAGACGTTGGAGGAGATGGGCGGCGCGGAGGCGGTGAGCAAGGGGGTGTATGCGACGGTGGGGCGGATCTCGTCGCGTGGCTTCGGCGGCGGCGGGACGACCACCGGCGGCCATGTGGCGCAGATCACGGTCTATCTGGTGTCGAGCGAGGATCGGGACTTCACCTCCAGCGTCTTCGCGCAGCAGTGGCGCGCGAAGCTCAAGGAGGCGCCGGGGATGGAGAGCCTGACCTTCGACTACAGCACGGGTCCCGCCGCCGGAGCGGCGATCGATCTGGAGCTGAGCCATCCGAGCCTGGACACGCTGAAGGAGGCCTCGCAGCGCCTGGCGGGTGCGCTGGGCGGGTACGAGGGGGTCAAGGACATCGACGACGGCTTCCGGGAGGGGAAGGAGCAGATGGACTTCCGCCTCTTGCCGGAGGGTCGCCGGGTGGGGCTGACGGTGGCGGGGATGGCGCGGCAGCTGCGGGCGTCGTTCTACGGGGTCGAGGCGGTGCGTCAGCAGCGGGGCCGGAACGAGCTGCGGGTGTTCGTGCGGCTGCCGCGCGAGCAGCGCGTCCACGAGTCGGACGTGGAGGGGTTGATCCTGCGGACGCCCGCCGGGCAGGAGGTGCCGCTCTACGAGGTGGCGGAGGTGGAGCGCGGCGCGTCCTACACGTCGATCACGCGCAAGAACGGGCGTCGGGCGATCCGGGTCACGGCGGACGTGGACGCCAACGCCAACGCCAACCAGGTGGTGGAGGCGCTTCAGCAGAAGGTGATCCCGCAGCTCCGCGCGGACTTCCCGGGGTTGACCTGCGCGGGGGCAGGTCAGCAGCAGCAGCAGGCGGACACGTTCGGCGCGCTGAAGACCGGGTTCCTGCTGGTGCTCCTGGCGATGTTCGGGCTGATGGCCATCGAGTTCAAGAGCTACGTGCAGCCCTTGATCATCATGGTGTCGATCCCCTTCGGCGTGGTGGGCTCGTTCTGGGGTCACGCGCTGATGGGGTATGATCTGAGCTTGATGAGCTTCATGGGGATCGTGGCGCTCTCGGGGGTGGTGGTGAACGACTCGATCGTGTTGATCTCGGCCATCAACGACTACCGGGCGGATGGGATGACGGTGGAGGAGGCGGTGTATCAGGCGGGGTGCAGGCGCTTCCGCCCGATCCTCCTGACCTCGGCCACGACGTTCTTCGGGCTGGCGCCGATGATCGCGGAGCGCTCGGTGCAGGCGCGCTTCTTGATCCCGATGGCGTTGAGCCTGGGCTTTGGGATCGTGTTCTCGACCTTCGTGGTGCTCTTCCAGATCCCGGCGCTCTACCACATCATCGAGCAGCTCAAGAATGTGCTCGAGGCGGGCTGGCGCTACGAGCGGAGCCACACACTCGCATCGC
>CAUJGC010000395.1 GCA_963169075.1 Myxococcota bacterium | reverse complement strand
GGGGGGGGGGCGGGGGGGGGCGGGCGGGCGGGCGGCCCCCCCCCGCCCGGGGGGGGACCGGCTGCGTTCCTCCTGAGAGCGCAGCGAACAGGAGGTTACGCAGCCGGGGGGGTTGCCGTCACGGGGGGGACCGGCTGCGTTCCTCCTGAGAGCGCAGCGAACAGGAGGTTACGCAGCCGGGGGGGTTGCCGTCACGGGGGGGGCCGGGGCCGTCACGCGGAGCCGACTCCCGCGCACGGGGGGGGCTTGCATCCTGCCGTGTCGTACCTACATAGAGATCCGCTCACGCACCGCCACCCCGGCGGTGGCATCACCTCTTGGCACCTCCTGGGGCCGCCTCGTCTGGCGCGCTGCGCCGCTTGAAGTCCACGTCTGAGCCAGGTCACGCCATGAAGCTGAACATCATCACCCGCGGTATCGAGCTCACCCCTGCGCTGGAGGAGCACGTCGAACGTCAGGTCGCCGCCGCCCTCATCGGCCTGGAGACGAGCATCACCTGGGTCGTCGTCCGCCTGGAGCGCTCCCCCGAGCAGCCCGCCCTCTGCGGCCTGGAGCTGGGGCTTCAGCCCCGCGGACGCCTCAGCTTCGAGAAGGTCGGAGAGGACCTCCTCGGCAGCCTCGACGAGCTGGTCACCCGGGCCAACCTCGCCGTGGGCCCCCTGATCGAGAACATCCAGAGCACCCAGATCCCCCGCCTCCAGCGCCCCGTCGCCTCACCGATGTAGCCCGCGCAGATTCTTCGCGATCCAACCCGCCTCCGGCGCGCTTTGCGCCGCGTTTTTCGTGCATTTTCTGCGCGAGGGTCGAATTTTTTGCGTCAGGATGGCCCCGCAGGCGAGGAGCGGTCATCGAGTGCGATTCTGCGGGGCCAGCATCTCTCACGCTCACCTCGCCTCGCGGGGCCTGCCTGGTGCATAAACACGTTGTGTGCCAGGTGGGCGGTCAGGGGGCGGAGCGGAGGAGGCGCGGCGGCGATGTCGGAGGATCGAGCGGGTTACATGAGCGCGGAGGAGGCGTCGTCGCGGCTTGGGGTGAAGCGGGCGACGCTCTACAGCTATGTGAGCCGGGGGCTGATCCGGAGCGAGGAGGGGGAGGGTCGGGAGCGGCTCTACCTGCGCGCGGACGTGGAGCGCGTGCGCGTGCGCGCGGCGGCGCGGGCGGGTCATGGCGCGGTGGCGGCGGGGGCGCTGCGCTGGGGTGAGCCGGTGCTGGACACGGCGATCTCGGCGGTGGGTCCGGAGGGGCCGCGCTACCGGGGTCGGCTGGCGCTGGAGCTGGCGTCGTCGGGGGTGGGCTTCGAGGAGGTGGCGCGGTGGCTCTGGACGGGTGAGGAGGGCGTCGCGCCGGGCGGGCGCTGGTGCGCGTCGGGGGTAGGCGGGCTGGCGGCGCGTGTGGCGGTGGGGCTGCGTCCGGGGGCGACGGCGCTGGAGGGGATGGCGCTTGGGGTGGCGCTGCTGGGCGCGGGGGACGGGGGGCGCTATGTGCAGACGGTGGAGGCGGAGGTGGAGCGCGCGCAGGGGTTGATCCTGCGGATGGCGGCGCTGGCGGCGCTGCCGGAGGGGCGCGTGGAGGGTGTGGAGGCGTCGCTGCGGGGTGGGACGGTGGCGGAGGTGTTGGCGTGTGCGCTCGGGGGGCGGGGGGAGGGCGTGGCGGGGGTGGTGGAGCGGTGCATGATCCTCTGCGCGGATCATGAGCTGAACGCGTCGTCGTTTACGGCGCGTGTGGTGGCCTCGACGGGGGCGGATCTCTACGCGTGCGTGGGGGCGGCGCTTGGGGCGCTCTCGGGGCCGCGTCACGGGGGGATGACCTACCGGGTGGAGGCGCTCTGCGCGGAGGCGCAGGGGCGGCTGGACCCGGCGGAGGCGGCGCTGGAGCGGCTGCGGCGCGGGGAGTCGCTGCCTGGGTTTGGTCATCGGCTCTACCCGGCGGGGGATCCGCGGACGCCGCCGCTGCTGGCCTGGGCGCGGGAGCACGGTCGGGGCCGAGGCGAGGTGGAGGCGCTGCTGCGGATCGTGGATGTGCTGGGCGGGTCGGGCTACGCGGCGCCGACGGTGGATCTGGGGTTGGTGGCGGTGGCGTCGGCGCTGGGGCTGGGGCCGGGCGCGGCGGCGGTGATCTTCGCGGTGGGTCGGGCGGCGGGCTGGGTGGCGCACGTGCTGGAGCAGCGGGCGCAGGGGACGCTCCTGCGTCCGACGGCTCGCTACACGGGGCCGGGTTGAGTTGGCGGGCGGGGCGCGCTACGGTGCTGGGGTCGGGCGCCGAGGCGGCGCGCGTCGAGGCCGCAGCGCGGGAGACCAGCCGGGGAGGCGAGGGGATGAGCGGAGCGCAGGTGCGTCGGTGGGGTGGTTGGGTGGCGTGGTTGGGGGCGCTGGCGCTGCTTGGGGCGGGCTGCGGCGAGGAGGGCGAGGGCGGCGGCGCGCCAGCCATCGAGCAGGCTGACGTCGGGGGGAGCGAGGAGGTCGGGTCGGGGGAGGACGGCGGGGACGGCGTCGCGGACGCGTCGCAGCCGGAGGCGGACGCGGCGGAGGAGCCTGGAGGGGAGATCACGCACCGCTCGGTGGTGCCGGACGGGGTGCGTCCGGAGGCGATCACGCGGCTGATCGTGATGGGGGACTCGATCAGCGCGGGGGTGGGTGCGCGTCGTGACGAGGGGGCCTACTACGCGCTCCTTCAGGAGAACGCGCCGTCGCTCTGGGCAGGCTTCGACGCGGTGGATCTGACGACGCGCTACGGGCACGAGGTGCCGCTGGTGAACGTGGCGGTGCCGGGTGCGACGACCCGGACGCTCTGGCGCGATCAGGTGCCTGCGCTGCGCGAGGCGGCTGGCGCCGGCTTTGAGGGTCACTCGCTGGTGGTGATCACCATCGGCGGCAACGATCTGACGACGGGGTTCGCGGCGGGGGCGGATCTGGAGGGGGACTACCTCGACGAGACGATCAATTTTATAAAAAATACAGTTGAATTCTTGCAGGATGAGAGTGTTTTTCCAGGCGGGACGTCGATCTTCCTGGCGAACGTGTACGATCCGGGGGACGGGGTGGGTCGTGCGCGTCAGTGCTTTGGGGGGCTGGATCTGAGCCCGGCGTCGGAGGCGCTGCTGGTCTGGGCGCGTCGCTATGTGGATCTGGCCTATGACTACAACATCGGGGTGGTGGACGCGCTGGGCGCGTTCCGGGGGCATGGGTTCTATTCGAGCGACCCGGAGAATGTGTACTACGACGCGGCGGACCCGACGCTCTGGTTCGACTCGGACTGCATCCATCCGAACGACCGGGGCCACCACGAGCTGCGGCGGCTCTTCTTCGAGGCGATCGACGGGGTGTACGTGGCCGATTGAGGGGTCGGCGCATTTTTTGAGCTAACATCCCGGCGGAGGTGTCTCTACCTCTACGGCAGACGCCGCGCGGTGCGGAGACGCACAAGCAAGCAACACCTGAAGTCTCGCCAGGACCGGGTGATCGCACGCACCGCGCGGCGTCTGCGCGCTTGGGGGTGGGGCTCAGAAGGGGAGGCCCCAGGAGAGCTGGAAGGGCTGCTCGCCGCCTGTGGCGGCGAAGGCGGCGACGCTGAGGAGGGTGTCGTACCAGAAGTGGACGGCGACAGGCGAGGCGAGGCTGTAGCCGGTGTCTTGGTAGACCCAGCCGAGGTAGGCGCCGACGAGGGTGATGAAGGGGACGTCGAGGGTGGCGTAGGTGAGCCAGCGCTCGCGGGGGAGGGCGACGAGGTTGGTGAGGTGGGTGGCGCCGAAGATCAGGGCGCTGGCGCCCCAGCCCCAGCCTTCACCGAGGCTGGCGGCCATGCGGGAGTGGAGGGTGCCCCGGAAGAGGATCTCCTCTCCGATGGCGACGTGGGAGAAGAGGAGGGCGGAGGTGCCGCCGAAGCGGAGGCTGTCGGTGAGGGAGAGCTGGAGGCGGGCGGCGGTGGCGTCGTCGTCTGCTTCGGGGCGAAGGGGGAAGGTGAGGGCGGACCAGGTGATGGCCGCGGCGAGGGCGCCGACGACGCCGAGGCTGACCTCCCAGGTGAGGACGACGTCGGGGTGGACGGGGGCGAGGACGAGGGCGTCGAGGCTGTCCTGGGGGGTGTAGAGGGCGCGTGCGGCGAGCCGGTCGTCGCGGTAGATGTCTGCGACGGCGTAGATCCAGGTGTTCTGGAGGGCGATGCCCCACACGGCGGGTGAGACGCCGGGGGGCTCCAGGAGGAGGCCGCCCAGCTCGACGGCGGTGAGGCCGAGGAGGGCGCCGCCTTCGCCGCGCTCGCCTCGGCAGAGCTGGCCTGCGCCGGGGAGGAGCCAGCTCCAGCCGCCTGCGCAGGAGGCTCCAGCGAGGCGCTGGGCGGCCTCTTCTTCGGCGGGGAGTGTGGGGGTGGCGTCGTCGAGGCGCGCGGCCTGTGGGGCCGCGCAGGCGCTCAGGAGGGCCATCAGGGGGAGGGTCCAGGAGGTGCGGGGTCGCTCAGGGGGCTGGGGTGACACGATCCAGCTCCTCGATGAGGCTGGCCCAGGGTGTGACGAGGGCGACCTCCCAGCGTTGTCCGGGCTCCAGGCGTCGTGCGGTGCTGGCGTAGCGCAGCTCGCCGCGGAGGTAGATCTGGACCCGGGCGAGGGAGGGCCCGTAGCCTGCGTCGTCCTGGGCGTCCACGAGGACGGTGTAGCGTCGCCCCTCGCTCTGCTCCAGGGTGATGATCTCGGGTCCGGCGCCGTCGTTGTCGGCGCGGAGGACGCGGCAGTCATCGGGTCCGTAGCGGAGGGTGCCCCAGTCGGGCTCGGGGTTGTCCCAGGCGCAGCGGTTGGGGTCCTGGATCCAGGGCTCGTGGGGGATGGAGGGGTCGTCGCTGAGGGGCTCGCGGGCCAAGGCGAGGTCGAGGTCGGCGCCTGCGCCGGGGCCTTCGTCGTCGGGGTTGCGGTCCCCGGGGGTGACCCAGGTCAGCTCGACGTGGAGGTCGCCGCGGGGGGCGACGTCCACGCGGACGACCTGGGGCTGGCAGCTGGCGAGGCCGGCGGAGTCGGACACGTCCAGGCCGAAGAAGTAGGTGCCTGCGAGGTCGAGGGTGGAGCGCCAGCGGGGGGCGCCGTCGGGGCTGGGGGTGAGGGCGGCGGTGGAGCCCTGGGGGCGCTGGTTGAGGGCGGGCTGGTAGGCGGTGACGGCGGCGTCGGGGCGCTGGGCGTAGCTGGGGGCGGCGTCCAGCACGACGTCCTGCATGGGGCGGAGGGTGGTGTCCGGGGCGACGGTCCACTGGGGGATGGGGGCGAGGTCGCAGGAGGAGACCTCGACGCCGGTGCCGCGCAGGATCACCTCGGGCCAGGGGGCGTCCAGCGGCCAGGGCTTGGCCCAGATGCGGTAGCGCAGCTCGGCGGGGCCGACCTCGGCGGGGGCGAAGGTGACGGGGACGGCCAGCTCCTCCTGGGGGTCGAGGGCGAAGGTGGCGGGGAAGTCGGCCTGGAGGGCGCCGCGGGGGTCCAGGGCGCGGTCCTCCTGGACCCACTCGACGTAGAGGGGGAGGTCGCTGCGGTTGCGGAGGACGACCTCGCGGGCCTGGCGTTGGCCGATGGGGACGAAGCCGAAGTCCAGCGGCGTCGGCGTCAGGAGGGGGGTGGGGAGGACGCCCGGGGCGCGCCCGCTGAGGGGGACGCGCAGCTCGACGCGCTCGCGGGGGCCGCGCTGGGGCTGGAGGGCGCCGATGACGCGCAGCTCGCCCTCCTCGCTGTGTGTATAGGGCGAAGGCTGGTAGTTGACCCGGACAGGGAGGACCACGCCGGGGCGGAGGGTGAGGCCCTCGGGGGGGAGGTCCAGGGGCTCGTCGAGGTTGAAGGCGGGGCGCCCGAGGACCTCGACGGACTCGACGATGAGGGTGTCGGGGCCGCAGCTGGTGAGGAGGGTGGTGCGCCGGGTGGCCTTGAGGGTCTGGACGTCCTTGAAGGCGATGCGGTCGGGGACGAGGCGGAGGGCCTGCCCGGCGCCGCAGCGGACCTCCAGGGGCAGGCAGGCCGGGGCGTCGGGTGAGGCGCCTTCGGCGCAGACCTCATCCCAGCCGCAGGCGTCGCTCTCGACGATCTCGCCTGTGGGGTCGCAGCGCTCGTACCAGGCGCTGGTGATGCAGCGGACCGCGTTGGGGACGCAGCGGGTGAGCGGCGCAGCGGGCGTGCTGGCGTCGGGCGGGGCGGGCGGTGGATCGTAGAGGGAGGACTCCAGCCCGCCCAGCCCGCACCCGGTGAGGAGGAGCAGCGCGAGGGTCCAGGCGCGCCAGGGGGCGGCGCGGTGCGGGGTGGGTTCGGGGGGGGACATCGCGCTCCGGGCGTGGGGAGAGGCGAGGCCGCGCCGCGTGGGCGCGACCCCTCCACTATGGCGGAGGGTCGCGCGTGAGGCAAGTGTTGTCTCCCGCCGCAGGGGTCGCTATAACGCCCCGCGAGCAGCCCAGGCGGGGCGCCGCTGCTCGTCTCCTCCTTGATGGGTGCAAATAGAGCTATGAAGACACGCCAGCTTCCTGTTGTTGATTTCCGGGATTTCAACCAGAGTGATGATCCGGCGCGCCGCGCCGCTTTTGTGGCGAAGCTCGGCGGCGCCCTGGAGGAGCTGGGCTTCGTCGCGGTGGAGGGCCACGGGATCCCGTCGTCGCTGCTGGAGGCGGGCTACGCGCAGGCGGCGGCGCTCTTCGGGCTCCCGGAGGAGACCAAGCGCCGCTACTGCGTGCCGCAGCACGGCTACCAGCGCGGCTACACGCCCTTCGGGCTGGAGCGGGCGAAGGACAACCCCACGCCGGACCTCAAGGAGTTCTGGCATGTGGGCCGGAGCCTCCCGGCGGACCACCCGCTCACGGTGAACGGGGACATCCCGCCCAACGTGTTCCCGGCGGAGCTGCCGGGCTTCGAGGCGACCTTTCTGGAGCTCTACGCGCGGCTGGAGTCCTTCGGGGCGTCGCTGCTGGAGGCCATCGCGGCGCACCTGGGGCAGTCCCCTGCGGCCTTCCGCGAGATGGTGCAGGTGGGCAACAGCGTCCTCCGGGTGATCAACTACCCCGACATGGGGGTGGACGTGCCGCCGGGGGCGGTGCGCGCGGCGGCCCACGAGGACATCAACCTCCTCACGGTCCTCCCGACCTCGACCCGCCCGGGGCTGGAGCTGCTGAACCGGGACGGCGAGTGGGTGGCGCTCCAGACGCCCCCCGACGTGATGATCTGCGACACGGGGGACATGATGCAGCTCTTGACCGGGGGGCTCCTCCCGGCGACGACCCACCGGGTGGTGAACCCGGAGGGCTCGGACGGCGGCCGGATGTCCATGCCCTTCTTCCTGCACCCCAACAGCGACTTCCTGCTGGACCCCATCCGCCCCTGCGGCCAGGAGGCGATGCGGACCCGGGACTTCCTGCACAAGCGCCTCCGGGAGAACGGCCTGGCCTGAGCAGGCTAGCGCGGCGGGCTCGGGGGCTGGGGGAGCGGCCCGTCCTCGCCGCGCAGCGCCCGGTCGTGAAAGAGGAGCAGCTCGACGGCGCCGAAGCTCCGCACGAAGACCTTGTCGTGGTGTCCGGGCACGGTCAGGAGGCGCGGCGCGACGCCGCGCTTGCGGAGCCCGTCTGCGAGGGCGTGGACGTTGGTCCGGAACGGATCGTGCGCGCTGGTCAGGAGGTTGATCCGGCGACCGGCCAGCGGCGCGGCAGCGCCGCCTCGGTCCAGGAGGCCCAGCAGGCGCCCCTCTCCGATGGCCGCCTGCTGGGCGCCGATGGCGCCGAAGCGCTCGGGGTGCCCAAAGCCCAGCGAGAGCGCCAGCGCCCCGCCCAGCGAGATCCCATCCACCCCCCACCCCGCAGGATCGCGCCGCAGGTTGAAGCGCTCCTGGCTGGCGGGGATCACCTCGTCGAGGATGAAGCGCTCGTAGCGCTCCCGCTCGGCGGCGCGCGGCGTCGGGTAGGGGCAGATCACCACCAGGCCGCGGTAGGGCGCCGCCTGGAGCGCGTCGTCGTAGGCCTCGGCCCAGGCGGCGGCGCCGGGGGCCGCGAAGGCGGCGCGCTCGACGCGACGCTCGTGGAGCGCCTGGAGGGCTGGCAGGAGGCCGTAGACCTCGACCCAGCCCCAGGCGCCGGCGCGGTTGCCGCGCACCGCCTCGCCTTTGCCCGCGAAGGCGATCAGCGCGGGCCAGGGGGCGTCCGCCTGGTCGTAGCCGGGGGGCAGGATGTAGACGACGCGCTGGGGGCCGACGTGGGGGCTCTGGAGGGTCACCTCGACGACGCGGGGCTGCGCCTCCTGGGCGGCGAGGGGGGCGGCGAGGAGGGTGAGGAGGGCGAGGAGGAGGGTGAATGTGTATGGATTTTGATTTATTTTTATTTGTTTTTTGAATGGTTGCAAGGGGCCTCCGGCGGCCGGGGGGTGAGCCACCCCCCGGACCCCCCATCCTTCAGCGCAGGGCGCGGGCGACGGCCAGGTGACGAGCGCCCACCTCGTAGGCGTAGGTCGCCAGGGCCCGCGTCTCCTCGGGGCCCTCGGCGGCGATGCAGCTGAGCCAGGCCAGCGCCCGGGGGGCCACCTGGAGGCTCAGGAGGACGATCAGGCGGGCGCGCCAGGCCACCGGGCGCAGGCCCAGGAGGGCCTCGGGGGCGGCGTTCAGGGTGCGCTCCTGGGTCCAGGTCAGCCAGGGCCCCAGGCCCTCGCGCTCCAGCTCATCGTACCAGGCCTGGGCGGTCGGGACCATCTCCTGGGCTTGCATCAACGCGCTCATCGTCCTGCTCCTGTCTGCGGGGTGGGGGTGGGCGCGGGCCTGGCCCGCGCGTCGGCCTATGGTGTCTGTTATCGACGCATGGCGGCGCGCGTTGCGGCGCGAAGACAACTTTGTCGTCGTGACAGCGGTGCGCGTGTGAGAGGTTGACATTCTGGGCGTGCTCCATCAGAGTCCCTGTATCGAACGTGGGAGGCGCCCCACACCGCAACCCTCTCCTCGACCTCCAGGCATCCATGTCCGATCATCCGGAGCGAGACGACACAGCCTCCACCCCGCCCCCTGCGACCTCCTGGCGTGACGCCTTCAAGGCCGCGCGCCAGCAGCGCGCTGAACACGACGCCCTCGACCTCCAGGGGGACGTGCGCGCCCTCAGCGAGGGGGAGTTCGTCGAGCGCTTCGCGCCCTTTGTCAACGGGATCTGCTGGAACCTCCTGCGCGCCAACCAGCTCAGCGCCGCCTGGATGGAGGACGCGCGCGCCTACGCCTACACGGGGCTCCTGGAGGCCCGGCAGCGCTTCAACCCCGTCGGCGCAGCCACCTTCACCACCTTCGCCTTCCACCGCGTCCGGGGCGCGACCCTGGACGGGCTCGCCCGCTCGGGCGCGCTCCCGCGGCGGGCGGTCGCCTCCCTCCAGGCGCAGCGCGCCCTGGCCTCCATGCGCGAGGAGCAGGCCCTCGCAGACGCCGAGCAACCCCAGGAGGCCCCCCCGGTGGAGGCCTTCCTCTCCGCCGCAGCCACCGCGTGGCTCCTCCGGGTCGAGGCCGAGGCCGAGGCCGAGGTGCAGGTCGAGCGCCAGCGCCCCGGGGCCTCCCTGGAGGCGCGCCAGAGCGCGGCGCTCCTGCGCCGCGCCGTCGAGGAGCTGCCCGAGCTGGAGCGCGCCATCATCCAGGCCGTCGATCTGGAGCAGCGGGCGCCCATCCAGGTCGCCGCCGAGCTGGGCCTCTCGCGCTCCTGGCTCTGCCGACTCCGGGGCCGCGCCCTGGAGCAGCTGCGCCAGCGCCTCGATCCGGACGACCTCTGAGCGGTCGCGGGGCCGCCTCGCCTTGCAAAGACCCGCCGCCCGGAGTAACACCGACTCCGGCGGTCCCAAGGAGCCGCCTGAAGCGTGGGGCGCGCAGCGAGGCCCCACGCCACGCAACCCTTGAGGAGACATCCCATGAGCCAGCTCCAAGCCGAAGACACCCGCCGCGGCTTCCTCCAGAAGCTCGCCCTCGCCACCGGCGCCGTCGTCCTGGTGCCCTGGGTCACCGCTTGCGAGTCCGCCCCCGACGCCAAGCCGGACGCGACCCCCGGTGAGCCGACCTCGATGCCCGCCTCCGCCCCGGCTGCGGCTGCGGCGGCGTCCGCCGAGGCGATCCCTGCCGAGCGCCCCACGAACTGGGACGCCATGGCCTACAACCGGGCGCGCGGCGCCGCAGGCGCCATCCCGGCGGCCTACATGAAGGACATCAACGGCCCCGACGGCGACAACAAGCACCTCGGCAAGCACCTCCCCTACGTCCCGAAGGCCGCCGCCGAGCTGACCCCGGCGGGCTTCGTCGCGATCATGTGGGGCGATCCCGACAAGGGGCACGCCAAGCACCCCAACGCCCCCAGGAGCGCCGACCTCCCCGAGGGCCACTGGTACAACTGGATCCGCGTCCGCAAGGCGACCTCCGGCGAAGCCCAGGAGCTGCAGAGCGAATACCCGGACTGGCCGGGGACCCCGGAGCAGGTGGGGGCGAAGTACGCCGTCTATGGCGGGGGTGACCTCACCGCCGACGGCGGCAAGAACACCGTCTACCTCGCCGCCCTGCCGCCGGACGTCAAGCCGGGTGACACCCTCCGCATCCACGCCCACTGCCTGACCCACGGCGAGTATGTGGACTTCCTGACCCTGGCCTGAGGCCGCTCAGGGATATATCATGATACGATATATATCGTATCATGATATATCCCGCCCGCTCGCGCTCCCCCCCCTCGCCCCCCCAACCGTCGCCCCGCCCATCCCCCCCCTCATGACCGACGACACCCACAAGGTCCCCCAGAGCCGCCTCGCCCGCCTCGCCCACCTCGCCCGAGCCGGGGCCCGCACCGGCGTCTCGATGCTCAAGCGCGGCGACGCCGAGCTGGACGCCGTCCGCGCCGCCGCCATCCTCGGCCAGCTCCGCGGCCTCGCCACCAAGCTCGGCCAGATGATCAGCTACGTCGATGGTGTCGTCCCGCCCGAGCACCGCGAGGCCTACGAGCGCGGCATGGCGCGCCTCCAGGCCAGCACCCCCCAGTCCAGCCCCGACGAGATCCGCGCCCTCCTCCTCAGCGAGCTGGGGCGCCCCCTGGAGGAGCTCTTCGACGCCTGGGAAGACCAGCCCATCGCCTCCGCCTCCATCGGGCAGGTCCACCGCGCCACCCTCCACGACGGACGACGCGTCGCCGTCAAGGTCCAACACCCCGGCATCGCAGACGCCATCGAGGCCGACCTCTCCAACGCCCGCCTCATGGAGATGGCCTTCGCCATGCTCGGCGGCCGCAAGTTCGAGTCCAAGCGCCTCCTGGCCGAGCTGCGCGAGCGCTTCCGCGAAGAGCTGGACTACAGCCTCGAAGCCCGGCGACAGACCATCTTCCGACAGATCCACGGCGACGACCCCGAGATCGTCATCCCCGAGGTCATCGCCTCCCACTCCACCTCCCGCGTCCTCACCACCACCTTCATCGAAGGACACCCCTTCGCCTGGGCCGCCGAGGCCCCCCCCGAGCTGCGCCGCCGCTACGCCGAGATCCTCTGGCGCTTCGTCTACCGCGCCAACCTCGTCGGCGGCCTCTTCAACGCCGATCCCCACCCCGGCAACTACCTCTTCCTGGAAGATGGCCGCGTCGCCTTCCTCGACTTCGGCTGCGTCCAGCCCATCCCCGAGGACCGACGCCTCACCGCACTCACCATGCACCGCGCCGCCAACCAGGGCGACATGGACACCTTCGACCAGCACGCGCGCATCCTGCTGGCCCTCCAGGGCGGACGCTACGAGGAGATGGCCCTCGACTACGTCCACGCCTCCTTCCGCACCATCACCGACTCCCCCTTCCACCTCACCCGCGACTACTCCACCGCCCTCATCGAGCAGTTCAAGGCCATGACGGTTGAATTGATGCGCGGAAAGGACGACAACTACGTCCCGATGGCACCTGGCGTCCTCTTCATCAACCGCCTCCAGTTTGGCTTCTACTCCGTCCTCGCGCGCCTGGACACCGTGGCCGACTACCGCGCCACCGAGCAGCGCTATCTGGACGAGGCCAACACTACCGGCCCTCGCTTCTGGGAGCTCGAAACGACCTCATGACCCAACACCAGGATCTCACCTCCATCGCGGAGCCCCGCGTCGTCCGCGACACGGACCTCACCTACAACGACTACCTCCGCGTCCCCCAGCTCCTCAGCCTCCAGGTGCCCGAGTCCTCGCCGCCCCACCACGACGAGATGCTCTTCATCATCATCCACCAGGCCTACGAGCTCTGGTTCAAGCTCATCCTCCACGAGCTGGAGCAGGCCGCCGCCTGCATGAACGCGGACCACGAGCTTCAGGCCCACCACTTCCTGCGCCGCGTCGGGGAGATCATGGAGCTGCTCGTCAAGCAGATCCACATCCTGGAGACGATGCGCCCCGTGGACTTCCTGGAGTTCCGCGACCGCCTCATGCCCGCCAGCGGCTTCCAGTCCCACCAGTTCCGCGAGGTCGAGTTCTTCGCCGGGCTCAAGGACCGCCGCTACCTCCACTTCTTCCAGAACCGCCCCGACATGCTCGCCCAGCTCCAGCGCCGCCTCGACGGCCCCGACCTGCGCGACATCTTCTACGGCCTCCTCCGGCGCCGCGGCTTCGCCGTGCCCCACGACATCAGCCTGGAGCACCTCCAGGCCGACGAGGCCGACCGGGAGGCCCTCCTCAACGCCGTCCTCCCCGTCTACCGCGACCCCAACGACCACCTCCCCCTCTACCTGCTGGCCGAGGCCCTGATGGACCTGGATCAGCAGCTCGCCCTCTGGCGCGACCACCACGTCCGCGTCGTCGCCCGCATCATCGGGCACAAGCGCGGCACCGGCGGCTCCAGCGGCGTCGACTACCTGGAGCGCACCACCCACAAGCGCTGCTTCCCCTACCTGTGGGAGGTTCGCACGCGCCTCAGCACCGAAAAATAACGGGGTCGCGGCGGGCGCTGCCCCCACCCGCCAGGGCAGCGCCCCCCTGGACCCCCTCCTTGTCGCTTGAAGCCCATGTCCTCACGACGCCTCGCAGCTACCCTCCGCGCTCGCCTCGTGCTGATCGCCCTCCTGGCCGTCGGCGCCGCCCTGCTCTGGCGCGGCCTCCACGCCGGGCCGACCCCGCCTGTGCGGGCCGCCGACGCCGGGGTCTACCCCGCCCTCCAGGCCTGGCTGGAGCACCACGAGGGCCTCATCGCGGCCCCCGATCAGCTCCGCCTCCTCACCGATCCTGCCGAGCGCACCTGGACCGAGGCCAACGCCTGGATCCCCGCCCTGGCCCTGGCCCACCCCCCTGCCGTCGAGGGCGGCATCGAGCTGGACGACCTCTACTGCTTCGAGGTCCGGCTCGCCGCTGACGGCACCCCCGTCGCCCTGCGCCGCCTCACCAACATCACCGCCAGCCCCTCCGCCCAGGAGCGCCTCCTGGCCGTCCAGGGCGAGCACGCCCTCCTCGGCGTGCAGGTGGACGGCAAGGTGGCCTCGCTGGTGGCGGTGGACCTGGGCGGCGATGAGCGCGTCATCCCCCAGGACGCCCCCCGCGGCGAGCGCCTCCGCGCCCGCATCACCCGCCTCCAGGAGACGGGCCGCGCCGAAGGCGTCGGGCTCCGCCTCTACCGCGTCGATCCCCCGGCGCTGCGGGCGGAGGCCTCCGTGTCGGGCCTCGACCCCGCCTTCCAGGTCCGCCTCCTCGACGAAGGCGACGTCGCCCAGCGCTGGAGCGTCCCCTTCGCGGCCCCCGAGACGCCGCGCCCCCTCGACGAGGCCGCCCCCCCCGAGCGCCTCGCCTTTCAGCCCCGCTTCTACGCCCCCAAGATGTTCACCCCCTGGCTGGTGGACACCGTGCGCAACCTCTCCTTCGTCGGCCCCGAGAAGATCGCCGCCCTGGAGCACTACGTCTTCCAGTGGGTCGATCGCGGCAAGCAGGGCGCCTTCGCCGTCGGCCTCGTGGACGAGCAGGGCAAGCTCCAGGAGGAGCTGGGCGAGGACGTCGTCGCCCACGCCCCCACCCTCGACACCAGCGGCGCGGGCTTCGACGCGGAGTGGCCCCCGCCCCCCATCCCCTCCGGCGTCCCCGATCCGGCCCCAGGCGAGGGCCGCTGGTCCCCCGCCCAGCCGGAGTGGCTGCGGACGCTGGAGGGCGCGCCGCCCGCCTTCATGAAGACCGCCGTCCGCATGGACCCCAAGCGGCCCTACCAGATCGTCGTCCTCATCGCCATGGACATGCGCCAGCTCGACCTGGGCGCCGTCGCAGGCACCCAGACCCCCGAGTCCAGCTTCGGCACCCCCGGCGACGGCCTCCTCCCCCGCCGCCCCGAGGTCGCCAACCGCTTCGTCGCGGCCTTCAACGGCGGCTTCAAGACCGCCCACGGCGCCTTCGGCATGTCGGTCGATCACCAGATCGTCCTCCCCGCGATGCCCTTCGCCGCCACGGTGGCCGTGGAGGATGACGGCCAGGTCTTGATGGGCGCATGGAACAACTCCATGACCATTCCAGAAGATATCAAGACGTTTCGCCAGAACCTCCCCCCCCTCATCGCGGACGGCAAGCTCAACCCCACCGGGAAGCGCCAGTGGGGCGGCACCGCCAGCGACCTCGACTCGGTCCACACCGAGCGCTCCGGCGTCTGCTTCCGGGGGCGCAACACCCTCATCTACGCCTGGGGCCAGGGCATGTCCGCCGACTCGCTGGGCCAGGCCATGATCGCCGCCGGGTGCGAGTTCGGCATGCACCTCGACATGAACCCCACCCACACCGGCTGGACCTTCTACCGGGTGGACACCGCGGACCTGGACGACAAAGGAAGATTTACAAAATTTGAGATGGAAAAAGGTGGAAAAACGATGGATTTCCGCGCTGATCGCTACATCGAGCGCGACGTCAAGGACTTCTTCTACCTCACCCTCCGCCAGCCCCTCGCGGACCTCCTCCCTGCCCCGCCCCAGGGCTTCTCGCCCTGGAGCGCCCAGCACGCCCCACCCGGCCAGGAGGGCTTCCTCCCCCTGACCGCCACCTCCACCGGACCCCGCGGCGAGCGCCTGGCGGCGGTGGACCTGAACCGCCTCACCGCGCAGCTCCAGCGCGGCGCCCGCGAGCCCAACCCCCAGCGCGCCCCCGTCGAGCCCGCGCGCCTCACCGCCCCCGCGCTCCTCCTCGACCTCGGCCTCACCACCCCCGAAGACCCCGCGGGGCTCCTCCAGGGCGACCTCACCGCCGCGCCCCGCGTCCCCGGACAGGGCGCCCTCGTCCTCCGCGCCGACGGGCGCCTCGCCTTGCTCGGCCCCGCCCAGGTGGACGCCCTCCCCCAAGGCGAGGCCCGCGCCCTGCGCGGCGGACACGCCCTCCTGGTCGATGGACAGCTCCAGACCCCTCCCCCGCGCGCCGGGAGCGGCGTCCGGCACGTCGTCGCCACCGACGCCCAGGGGCGCCTCCTCCTCCTCTCCGCCGACGACACCCCCGAGCGCCTCGCCTCGACCCTCCAGGGCCTCGGCGCGAAGCACGCCCTCCTCCTCGCCAGCTCCCTCCACAAGACGCCCTCCCCCCTGACCGCCCTCCACGTCCGCGACGGACAGCTCGCGGAGGTCGATCTCTACGAGGGCCGCGACCGCCCGTTGACACCGAGCCGCGCCGAGAGCACCCTCCTCTACCTGGAGCGCGCCCAGGAGCCGCCCCGCGTCCGCCGCCTCGACCTCCCCGAGGTCCAGCTCTCCGAAGAGGAGTCCAGGCGCCAGAAGAAGCTCCTCGCGCAGATCACGGCGATGCGCGAAGAGCTCCGCAACGTCGAGAACGCCAAGTACCGCGAGTGGGTCGAGAAGCTCAAAGCCAAGCGCGAGGGCAAGACCCCCTGAAGGAACCCACGATGGTCCAACCTCTCCCCGCCATGGGCCCCGATCTCCGCTACCCCCAGCCCTTCGACGCCGTCGTCATCGGCGGCGGACACGCCGGCTGCGAGGCCGCCCACGCCCTCGCCCGCATGGGCTGCCGCACCCTCATGCTCACCATGAGCATCGACACCATCGGCCACATGAGCTGCAACCCCGCCATCGGCGGCCTCGCCAAAGGGCACCTCGTCAAGGAGATCGACGCCCTCGGCGGCATCATGGGCCGCGTCGCGGACGCCGCCGCCATCCAGTACCGGCGCCTCAACGCCAGCAAGGGCCCCGCCGTCCGCGGCACCCGCGCCCAGGCCGACATGCGCGTCTACCGGCAGCGCATGGCCCAGCTCCTCATGGACACCCCAAACCTCACCATCAAGCAGGACACCGTCGAAGACCTCCTCGTCGAGGGCACCCCAGGCCGTGACCTCCGCGTCACCGGCGTCCTCACCGGCCTCGGCGTCCGCTACCAGGCCGCCTGCGTCGTCGTCACCACCGGCACCTTCCTCCGCGGCCGCTGCCACGTCGGCCTCAACTCCTTCCAGGGCGGGCGCGCGGGCGACGGCGTCTCGATGGGCCTCTCCGCCGTCCTCAGCAGCCTCGACCTCCAGATGGGCCGCCTCAAGACCGGCACCCCACCCCGCCTCGACGGCAACACCATCGACTGGGACCGCTTCGAGGTCCAGCCCGGCGACGACCCACCCCACCGCTTCTCCTTCTACTGGGACGAGCCCATGCTCCCCCAGCTCCCCTGCCACCTCGCCTATACCAACCCCCACACCCACGACGCCATCCGCGCCGCCACCGACCGCTCCCCCATGTTCACCGGCGTCATCGAGGGCGTCGGACCCCGCTACTGCCCCTCCATCGAGGACAAGGTCGTCCGCTTCGCGGACAAGAACCAGCACCTCATCTTCCTCGAACCCCAGGGCCTCGACACCCGCGAGGTCTACCCCAACGGCCTCTCCACCTCCCTCCCCCTCGACGTCCAGTACGCCTTCCTCCGCACCATCCCCGGCCTGGAGCGCGTCGAGATCATGCGCGCCGGCTACGCCGTCGAGTACGACTTCGTCAACCCCATCCAGCTCTCCCCCGCCCTCGAGCTGCGCGCCGTCGCCGGACTCTTCCTCGCCGGGCAGATCAACGGCACCAGCGGCTACGAGGAGGCCGCCGCCCAGGGCCTCATCGCAGGCGTCAACGCCGCCCTCAAGGTCCGCGGCGCCGAACCCCTCACCTTCGGGCGCGATCAAGGCTATCTCGGCGTTCTTGTTGACGATCTGGTCACCTGCGGCACCGAGGAGCCCTACCGCATGTTCACCAGCCGCGCCGAGTTCCGCCTCCTCCTCCGCGAAGACAACGCCGACCTCCGCCTCTCCCAGCTCGGCTACGACCTCGGCCTCCTCCCCCCCGAGCACTACGCCCGCTTCGTCGCCAAGCGCGACCGCATCCAGCGCGCCCGCGACCTCCTCACCACCCTCCGCATCAACCACGCCGATCCCCACGTCGAGGCCGCCGAAGCCCACGGCCTCGGACGCCTCCGCGGCCCCACCACCCTCGACGAGCTGCTCCGACGCCCGCAGGTGAGCGTATCCATGATATATGGATTCCTCAGCTCCATCGGCTACGGCGACGCCGCCGACCTCCTCCACAACCTCACCCCCGCCGAGGCCGAGCAGGTCGAGATCCAATGCCTCTACGCCGGCTACATCGACCGCCAGGACGAGCAGGCCCGACGCTTCCGCGAGCTGGAGGACCTGCCCATCCCCGACGACCTCGACTACGCCGCCCTCCCCGGCATCTCCTTCGAGGCCCGCCAGAAGCTCACCGCCACCCGACCCGTCTCCGTCGGCCAGGCCCAGCGCATCCCCGGCGTCACACCTGCCGCCATCAGCGCCCTCCTGGTCCACCTCGAAGCACGCCGCAGCGCCACCCCGGACCCCCTCACCGCCTGAGGCACCCCATGACCCCACCCACACGCCTCGACCGCTTCATCGGCTGCATCCTCGGCCTCGCCGCGGGAGACGCCCTCGGCTTCCCCGTCGAGTTCATCCGCCGCGACGCCATCCTGGCCGCCCACGGCCCCCAGGGCGTCACCGAGATGCTCCCCTCCCGTCACCACCCCGCCGGCACCTTCACCGACGACACCCAGATGACCCTCGCCCTGGCCCAGGGCCTCCTCGACGCCTGGGACGGCGACCTCGACGCCCGCATGACCGCCGTCGCCAGGCGCTTCGTCGCCTGGGCCGAGAGCCCCGACAATGACCGCGCACCCGGCGGCACCTGCCTCGCCGGGTGCTCCAACCTCGCCTTGGGCACCCCCTGGCGTCAGGCCGGCGTCCCCCACTCCAAGGGCTGCGGCAGCGCCATGCGCGTCGCCGCCATCGGCCTCCTCTACGACGATCTCGACGAGGTCGCCGCCGTCGCCCGCGCCTCCAGCCTCCTCACCCACGGCCACCCCGCCGCCGTCGAGGGCGCCGCCGCCGCCGCCCTCCTCGTCGCCCTCGCCTTGCGCGGCGAGCACCCCGCCGCCATCTACGACGCCATCCTGGCCCGCTGCGACGACGGCGGCGACTTCACCGCCTGCATGAAGCGCCTCCCCGGCCTCCTCGACGCCCCGCCCGCCGTCGCCCTCGCCAAGGGCGGCCTGGGCGAGGCCTGGGTCGCTGAAGAGGCCGTCGCCTCCGCCCTCTACTGCGCCTGGCGCCACCCCGACGACCTCGAAGCCGCCCTCGTCGAGGCCGTCAACACCGACGGCGACTCCGACTCCATCGGCGCCATCGCAGGCTCCCTCCTCGGCGCCCGCCTCGGCCACCAGGCCATCCCGCGCCGCTGGCTCGCCCCCCTGGAGTCCCGCGACCACCTCATCGCCGTCGCGAAGCAGCTCTACGCGCTGACCCCCCCGGGGGCGTAAGCTCCGGCCCTCCGGGACCGGAGCAACGCCCCCGGCCCCCCCCGTGACGGGGGGGCACCGACCTCCCTCGCTCCGCTCGCTCGCCATGTGCTCGCTGCGCACCCCCCCCCTCGCTCGATTTGCTCGCTCGCCCCCAGCGCCCCGTCGGTGTCCCCCCGTCACGGGGGGGACCGGCCCCGTTCCTTCTGAGAGCGA
>CAUJGC010000394.1 GCA_963169075.1 Myxococcota bacterium | reverse complement strand
GGGGGGGGGGGGGGGGGGGGGGGGGATGAGCGTGTGCTATGATCTGCGCTTCCCGGAGCTCTATCGTCGGCTGCGTCAGGGCGGGGCGGAGGCGCTGCTGGTGCCGGCGGCGTTCACCGAGCGGACCGGGCGGGATCACTGGGAGGTGCTGCTGCGCGCGCGGGCGATCGAGGAGCAGTGCTATGTGGTGGCGCCGAACCAGTGGGGTCGTCACATGCCGGGGCGCGACAGCTATGGGCGCTCGATGATCATCGATCCGTGGGGGGTTGTGGTGGCGCAGGTGGGTGACGGCGAGGGGGTGGCGGTGGCGGAGGTGGACGCGGGTCGTGTGGCGAGCGTGCGCCGCCAGATCCCGTGTCTTGGGCACGCGCGGCTGCTGGGGTGAGGTGGAGATGGTGCTTGCGCTGGGGTGAGGGGTGTGTTATCCCCTTGTCCGCCGTGCGGAGACGTGATGGTGGTGCGCCCTGAGGTGGCGCATCCATCTGCTCCGTCGGTGTCGTGGCCGCGGCGCTTCTTTGCGCGCTGCGGACCTCCGCCCACCGGGGTGAAGCCGAGAGGCTCCACCTGGCTGGGCGTCGCCTGCGGGCGTCGGCGCGGTGGCTTGCGAGCCTCGCCGGGGTGACTCCACCCCGAGGTGCGTCGATGCGCTGCACAGGCAGCAGCCAGCGGCTCCACGCTGCGGCTGCACCCTCCCACCGGATCGGGGGTGCCTCCCCGATCGCAGCGATGCGAAAGCATGGGGCGTCAGGTGGACGGGCCGTGGCGGTCACGACGAAGGTGGTCGTGCGTCCAGGGCTTGGGTCTGCGACGCGGTGCTTCTGGGAGGCGAGTGGACGTCGTGTTGATGCAGGGAGAGGACGAGGCGCGCTTTGAGACGATCTGCCGTGAGGTGGTCGCGCAGCTCGGGCTCTGGCTCTACGACTTCGAGGCCGCAGCGGGCCGACAAGGCGGCGTGATGCGCGTCTATGTGGACCGGCATGAGGGCGGCGCGCCGGGGACGGGGGTGACGATCGACGAGTGCGGCGCCGTGAGCGACGCGCTCTGGGTGCGCCTGGAGGCCGATGAGGCCGACGGCGGCCCGACCTGGAGCGACTTCGGCCTGGAGGTCTCCTCGCCGGGGATCGAGCGGGTGCTCCGCACGGCGGAGCACTTCGTCTGGGCCCGGGGCCGGAAGGTGCGCGTGGAGCTGGCCGCTCCTGCGGAGGGCCAGCCCGGCGAGCTGCGCGGGCTGGTGTCGGAGCTGGAGGGCGAGGTCCTGCGGCTCCAGGTCGAGCCCGCGCCGAAGAATTGGAAGAAGGGCCAGCGGCGCGCCGTCGCGCCGGGGGAGAGCTGGGTCGTGTTCGAGGTGCCGCTCGGCCAGATACGCCGGGCACATATCGTCTACGAGGACCTTTAGGGAGAGGCAGACGGCTGCAGCGCTGCATGGCGGCGCAGTCCAGGAGAGCATGACCCCATGAATCTGAACAGCGTCATCGACCAGGTCAGCAAGGAGAAGGGGATCGAGCGCCAGGTGCTCATCGAGACCCTGGAGGCTGCGATCCTGACTGCAGCCAAGCGCACGTTCGGCGCGCTGCGCGAGATCGAAGCCCAATACAACGAGGACAAGGGCCAGGTGGAGCTCTTCCAGATCATCACGATCGTGGAAGACGACGACGTGGAGAACGAGTTCCGTGAGCTGACCATCGAGGAGGCCTCGCAGTACAACCTGGAGGTGGACGTCGGTGACGAGCTGCTCTTCCAGATCTTCTATCGTGATGAGGATCAGGAGGAGGCGCGACGCCAGGACCGCCGCTACGGGGATCTGCTGAAGCTGAACTCCAGCCGCTCGACGTTCGGCCGCATCGCGGCGCAGACGGCGAAGCAGGTCATCATCCAGCGGGTGCGCGAGGCCGAGCGCGATCTGGTCTACAACGAGTTCAAGGACCGGGTCGGGGAGCTGGTGACGGGCATCGTGCGCCGCCTGGAGAAGGGCGGCAGCTTCATCATCGACCTGAACCGCACCGAGGCCATCCTGCCCCGCAAGGAGCAGACGCCGCGGGAGGTCTACCGCCCCGGCGACCGCGTGCAGGCGATCATCAAGGAGGTGCGCCGCAGCAGCCGCGAGCCTCAGGTGCGCCTCTCGCGGACCGACCCGCAGCTCCTCATCAAGCTCTTCGAGGCCGAGGTGCCCGAGATCTATGAGAGCATCGTGCGGATCGTGGCGGCGGCTCGCGAGCCGGGGGTGCGCTCTAAGGTGGCGGTCTACAGCCGCGACAGCGACGTCGATCCGGTGGGCGCCTGCGTGGGTATGCGCGGCAGCCGCGTCCAGGCGGTCGTGCACGAGCTGCGCGGCGAGAAGATCGACATCGTGCTCTACCAGGACGACCCGGCGCGCTTCGTGTGCAACGCCATCTCCCCGGCGGAGGTGACGAAGGTCCTGCTGGATGAGGCGAACAAGACCATGGAGCTGATCGTGCCCGATGACCAGCTCTCGCTGGCGATCGGCCGCGGCGGCCAGAACGTCCGCCTGGCGGCGCAGCTCACGGGCTGGAACCTGGACATCATCTCCGAGACGCGCCTGCGCACGATGATGGCCGAGGCGCGCAAGAATCTCCTCGAGTACGAGGGGATCAGCGAGGACATGATCGACACGCTCTTCACCCTGGGCTACTCGAAGCTGGAGCACATCGCGCTGGCGGAGCCCGGCGAGCTCTCACAGATCCCGGGCTTTGGCTACGAGAACGCCGAGCGGATCATCGCAGCGGCGCGCGACGTGCTGGAGCGTCCGGCGGACGGCGACGGCGAGATCTCCGAAGGGGAGGCCGAGCGCGGTCAGCTCATGGACATCCGGGGCGTGGGCGACAAGGTCGCCAAGCGCCTCTACGAGGCCGGCTACTACACGCCGCGCCACATCTTCTACGAGGAGTCCGCCGAGCAGCTGGACCTCAAGACCGGCATCGGCCTCAAGAAGGCCAAGCAGCTGGTGGAGGCCGTGGTGGAGTTCTTCGAGGAGCAGGGTGTGACCCGCGAGGAGCTGGAGGAAGGCCGCGCGTCCTGGGAGGACGAGCTGCGCCAGCAGGCGGAGTCGCGGATGGCCTCGCGCCAGGTGGACACCTCGGTGCTCCACGAGGGCGGCGAGGGCTTTGAGGACGAGGAGGGCTGACCCGCGGTGCGCGCCGAGGACGAGATAGATGAGGAGGCAGCGCCGCTGGACGACGGTCCAGCGGCGCGTCGGCGCGGGGAGCCCCCCACGCGCACCTGCGTCGGGACGCGCCAGACGGGCGACCCGGACGGGATGCTGCGCCTGGTGGTGGTGCCCTGCGCCATGTCGCCCTGGACGTCGGTGCCGCGAGAGAGCGAGGGCGAGACGGTCGCCCTGGATGTGCGTCGTAAGGCGCCTGGTCGGGGGGCCTGGTTGACGCCCATGCCCCAGGCGGTCCATGGTGCGCTGCGGCGCGGCGGGTTGCAGCGGGCGTTCAAGCGCGCGCTGCGTCTGCCTTCCGAGGGTGAGCTGCTGACGGCGATCGATCGTCAGCTCCGCGGGGATGTGGTGGAGGCGATTCATCTGGCGCGGCGCGCAGGGGCGCTGCGGAGCGGAGAGGGTCCCACATCACAGAGCATGAAGGAGGGAGCATGTCGATTGCTGCTGGTAGCCGATGATATCTCGGAGGGAAACCACCGAAAGTACGCGATCAACGCAGAGCGTAAAGCGATCGCGTTCAGGAAGGGGCTGAGCGGTGTGGAGATGGGCAAGCTCTTGGGGATGCCCCTCTGTATGCTCCTCAGCGTTGAAGCCGAGCCCTTCGCCGCTCGGCTTCAGCAGAGGTTGGACAGGTGGCGAGCGTTCCACAGCGCGGTCGCTGCGGAGCAGGCGACGTAGAATTTTCTTCCGGTGCTGGGACCGCTGCCGCGCGCAGAGGTTCCAGCGCGCGCCCGGAGGGTGTAGAGTAGAGGGTCTGAGCAGCGCAGCGGCGCAGCAGGCTCATGAGGCGCAGCCGGATTCACCAGAGTGTCTCCGCGAAGCGTTGGGAGAGTGAACGCCCGGGCTCCCCCGACGCAGACACCAGGAAAGCGATCTCGGGGTATCGAGTCACATGGCGACGTATCGAGTCTACCAACTTGCCGAAGAACTCTCTGTCGACAAGGCGGAACTGGTCACAAAAATCAACTCGCTGGAGCTTGACTTCACTGTCGGCAACTTCATGAGCACGCTGACGGAAGATCAAGTCACTTCGGTCAAGGAGGCGATCGCGCGTCACGAGCGCGAGAACGTCCAGGAGACCCGCATCAACGAGACGGTCATCCGCCGTCGCTCCAAGCCGCGTCGCGGACAGGAGGAGGAGGCTGCGGCCCCCGAGCCTCCGGTCCGTCGCGCAGCCCCCGAGGCGTCCTCCCCCCCGACGCCTCCCCCCGCGCCCCCGCCTCGCCGCATCAAGCCCGACGACACCGCGCGCAAGGTGGTTGATGAGGAGGCCAGCCGCAAGGCCGCTGAAGAGGAGGCCGCTCGGCAGGCCGCCGATGAGGAGGCCGCCGCGCGCCGCGCGCTCGAGGAGGAGGCTGCCCGCAAGGTGGCCGAAGAGGAGGCGGCCCGCAAGGCCGCCGAGGACGAGGCCGCCAACAAGGCGAACGCCGAGCGCCGCGCTGCGGGCCTCGCCACGGTCGTCGGTCGCGTCAACCTCCCCAGCCGCAACCCGCCGCGCCGCGTCGAGGAGCCCCCCCGCAGCGGCCGCAACGAGCGTCCCGGCTTCGATCGTGATCGAGGCCCCGAGCGCGAGCGAGGCCCCGAGCGCGGGCCTGACCGCGTCGGCTTTGATCGCGACCGCGACCGCGGACCCCAGGGCGGCCCCCGCTCGGGGCCGCCGTCAGGGCCGCGCCGCGACGGGCCGCCCGGCCCACCCCGCGGCCCCGCAGGGCCCGGGCGCGACATGCGTGACGACCGCGGCCCCCGCGACGATCGCGGCCCCCGCGATGATCGCGGCCCCCGTGACGACCGGGGTCCCCGCGATGATCGCGGCCCCCGCGATCAGCGGGACGGGCGTGGCCCCGGCGGTCCTGGCGGCCCGGGCCGTCCTGGCCCCGGCGGTCCGGGCCGTCCCGGCCCCGGCGGTCCTGGCGGCCCGGGGCGCCCCTTCTCGGAGCGCCCCCCCGCCCGCAACGAGCGCCCGCCGCGCTTTGAGGACGAGGACGAGGACGATCTGCCCTCGATGGACGACGACTCCATGGACGACATGGACGACTCGCCCTTCGCGCGCCGCGCCCCTGCGGGGCCGCCGCGCGCCGTGCCGGGTCGCCCCGGCGGGGCGACCGTCGTCGGCCGCATCGACCCGAGCATCCTCCAGAACCGCCTGGCCGCCGAGGGCAAGTCCTTCGTCCCGGCCAACCAGCCCAACAAGCCCCAGCGCGCCCCGAAGACGGGCGGCCTCCTCGACGAGGAGGACAAGCGCAAGGGTCGCAAGGGCGGGCGGCGCTCGGTGGGTCGCGAGCAGCTCTACGACGACAACGCGCGGATCCGCAACCAGATGCGGAACAAGCGCATGAAGAAGGCCAAGCCCACCAAGACGCTGCTCACCCAGGCGGCGGCCCACAAGCGCGTCATCAAGGTCAACGAGGCGATCATCCTCTCCAACCTCGCGAAGGAGATGGGCGTGAAGGCCTCGGATCTGATCCGTGACCTGATGGGCATGGGCGAGTTCTACACCATCAACCAGGCCGTCGACATGGAGGTGGCTGCGCTGCTCTCCGACAAGTACGGCTACACGGTGGAGAACGTGGCCTTCGACATGACCGACTACATGGACACGACCGAGGACGAGGAGGACGATCTCCTCCAGCGCCCGCCGGTGGTGACCATCATGGGTCACGTCGATCACGGCAAGACGAGCCTCCTGGACGCCATCCGCAAGACGGACGTGGCGGTCGGGGAGGCGGGCGGCATCACGCAGCACATCGGCGCCTACCAGGTGCGGATCAACGACGAGCCCATCACCTTCCTCGACACCCCGGGTCACGAGGCGTTCACGGCGCTGCGCGCCCGCGGCGCGCAGGTCACGGACATCGTCATCCTCGTGGTGGCGGCGGACGACGGGGTGATGCCGCAGACGGTGGAGGCGATCAACCACGCCCGCGACGCGGACGTGCCGATCATCGTCGCGGTCAACAAGATCGACAAGGCCGGCGCGAACCCCGACCGGGTGAAGCAGGCGTTGACCGAGTACAACCTCGTGCCCGAGGAGTGGGGTGGTGAGACGATGTTCCTCAACGTCTCGGCCATCAAGAAGACGGGCATCGAGGAGCTGCTGGAGTCGATCCTGGTCCTGGCCGAGGTGCTGGATCTCAGCGCCAACCCGGGCCGCAAGGCGCAGGGTATGGTCATCGAGTCCCGGCTGGACACCGGGCGCGGCCCGGTGGCCTCGCTCCTGGTCCAGAAGGGCACCCTGCGGACCGGCGAGATGGTGGTGGTGGGCGAGCATTACGGCCGCGTGCGCGTGATGTACGACCACTTCGGCAAGGAGAGCGCCGAGGCGGGTCCGTCGGTGCCTGTGGAGATCACAGGTCTGAGCGGCGTGCCTTCGGCGGGTGAGACGTTCTTCGTGGTGGAGGACGAGAAGACGGCGCGCTCCATTGTGGATCACGTCCGCGAGGAGAACCGCGAGAAGAGCATCATGGCGCGCGCCAAGCGCCCTGGTGGTCTGGCGGAGCTCACCCGGATGATGCAGGAGGGCGACGTCAAGGAGCTGAAGGTGGTGGTGAAGGCCGACGTGCAGGGCTCGGTGGAGGCGGTCTGCGGGATGTTGGAGCAGATCGGCAACGAGCAGGCCCGCGTCCGCATCATCCACTCCGCGGTCGGCGGCATCACCGAGAACGACGTCAACCTGGCCTCGTCCTCGCCTGAAGGCGCCGTCATCGTCGGCTTCAACGTCCGCCCCGAGGCGCGCGCCGCGGCGCTGGCCGAGGAGCGCGGGATCGACCTGGTGATGCACTCGGTCATCTACGAGATCGAGAACATCATCCGCTCCTCGCTGGAGGGGATGCTCAGCCCGATCGTCCGCGAGAAGGCGGTGGGCAAGGCGGTCATCCGCGAGGTCTTCAGCGTGCCGAAGGTGGGTACGGTCGCCGGTTGCTATGTGACCGACGGCCTCATCCGCCGCAACGCGGCCTGCCGCCTGGTCCGTGACGGCCGGGTGATCTACACCTCGACCATCGCGACGCTGCGTCGCTTCAAGGACGACGTGAAGGAGGTGAAGACCGGCTTCGAGTGCGGTCTGACCGTCAACAACTTCAACGATATCAAGGTGGACGATATCATTGAGGTCTTCGAGATGGAGTCCATCAAGGCGACGCTCTGAGCCTGAGGCTTGAGGGTGGTGCCCCGCGCGGGGCGTCTGCGATGCAGGCGCTCCGCGTTTTTCTGTGTATATGCAAATTGAATTTTATAGAGAATCGACATGAAGACGAGTGATTCTACCTCCAGCCGCCCGGATCGGGTCGGCGCGCAGATCCAGCGCGAGCTGGGCGAGCTGCTCCTGGTGCATGTCAAGGATCCGCGGGTGCGTCAGGTGAGCTTGACGGCGGTGCGGGTGACGCGGGATCTCGGGGTGGCTCGGGTGTACTATCTGCTCCTGGACAACGGCGGCGCGGAGGGCAAGGCGCTGGAGCAGCTCAAGCGCGACGTGGCGCGCGGGCTGGAGAGCGTGACGCCGTTTCTGCGCCGCGAGATCGGGCAGCGCCTCCGGCTGCGGACGGTGCCGAAGCTGACCTTCCTCTGGGACGACGCGGTGGAGCACGGCCGCCGGATGGAGGTGGTGTTCGCGGAGATGGCGGCCTCGCGTCCTCCCGAGGAGGAGGGGAGCGGCGAGGAGGTGGTCGGGGCTGACGAGGAGGACGCGGGATGAGCGGGTCGTCGCAGCACCCCGAGGCGCTCCTGGCGGCGATCTTTGGCGCGCCGACCCCGCTCCAGGCGGCCTATGAGGAGGCGGTGCGCCGCGTGCGCGCGGCGTCGCGGATCCTGGTGGTGGCGCACGAGAAGCCGGACGGCGACGCGATGGGCTCGACGCTGGGGATGTGGCACACGCTGCGGGCGCTGGGGAAGGAGGCGGTGGCGTTCAACGTCCACGGCGTGCCGCAGGGGCTGGAGTTTCTGCCGGGGGCGTCGGCGGTGCGCAGCGAGCTGGCGGGTGAGGCGCCCTTTGACCTGACGCTGGTGCTGGACTGCGCGGAGCGTCACCGTGTGGGGGCGGGGTTCCCCGCCGCGGGGTGGGGCGCGGAGGTGGTCGTGATCGATCACCACCAGACCTGGGACCCGAGCTTCGCGCAGCACTATGTGCGGGACGTGACAGCGGCGGCGGTGGGGGAGATGGTGTTCCGCTTCAGCCTGACGGCGGGGCTGGCGCCGGGGCTGGACGCGGCGCGGTGCTGCTACGCCTCGATCCTGACGGACACGGGATCGTTCCGCTACGGGAGCACGACCCCGGTGACCTTCGCCATCGCGGGCTACCTGCTCTCCAGCGGGGTGAGCCCCTGGGAGATCGCCAGCAGCCTCTTCGAGAACGATCCTTTTGAGCGGGTGGACCTGCTGCGGCGGGCGCTGGGGACGCTGACGCGGAGCCCCTGCGGTCGGCTGGCGTTCATCTGCATCGATCGGCAGATGATGGAGGAGACGGCGCAGGCGCCGGAGCTGCTGGACGGCTTCATCAACTACGCCCGGCGCATCCGGGGCGTGGAGGTGGCGATCCAGATCAGCGACGCGGGCGGCGGCGCGTTCGGGCTCTCCTTCCGCTCGCGCGGCGCGGTCAACGTGGCGGCGCTGGCGGCGCGCTTTGGTGGCGGCGGCCACCACAACGCGGCCGGGTGCATGATGCGCGGCGAGCTGCCCGCGATCCAGGCGCAGCTCAGCGCCGAGCTCTCCGCGCTGCTGGGCGAGCCGGTGTAAACAAGCGGGGGTCTGGGGGAGCTTCCCCCAGCCGCCGGGGGCAACCCGACCCACAAGCAAGTAAAACAAGCAAAAATATATATATAAATTTATGTTTTTTGTGTTTTGTGT
>CAUJGC010000393.1 GCA_963169075.1 Myxococcota bacterium | reverse complement strand
GCGGGCGGCCCGCGCCGCGCCCGCGCCGCCCCCCCCCCCCCCCCCCCCCCCCGCCGGAGGCACCCCCACGAATAAATGCACAAGAATCTATGCGGATTCTTGTGCATTTATTCTTGGGGGTGCCTCCTTTGGCTTGGGGCGAGCCGCCCCCGGACCCCCTCAGATCGTGAAGCGCTCCAGCGGCTGACCGAGGCGCATCCCGTGACGCAGCGCAGGGTGGGGCTCCACCGTGCCGTGATGGATCAGGACCAGGGCGCGTCGCGTCGCTTCGGGGAGGGTCTGGAGGCTCTCCAGGTGGGTGTGTACGGTGGCCTCGTAGTAGGGGTAGATCAGGCAGTCATGGAAGACGAGATCGCCGCGCTGCGGGTCGAGGCCCTCGAAGATCCAGCTGCCGGGGTCGAAGACGCAGTCTCCGCTCCAGCGGATGAGGGGTGCGTTGTCCCCCTGGGGCTGGAGGGTCAGGCCGTAGGCAGGCATCCCGTGGACGTGGCGGACGGGGCGGAAGCAGAGGGTGAGCTGCCCTCCGGCGAAGCTCAAGGGGCCGTCCACCGGGCGCGGGTCGAAGTAGGTGCGCATCGTCGCCTCCTGGGAGGTGTCGAGGCCGACCTGGAGCCTGCCCATCTTGGGGGCGAGCGTCGCCCAGATGTCGTCAAGCACCTCCTGCGGCGCGTAGAGGGGGCAGGCGCGGCGGTGGAGGAAGAGGGACTTGTAGCCCAGCGTCTCCAGGCCGCCGATGTGATCCCCGTGGGCGTGGGTGATGAGCACCGCGTCGATGTCCTCATACCCCAGGCCGAGCGCGTGGAGCTGGAGGCCGCAGGTGTAGCCGCAGTCGATGAGGAGGCGGTGGGTGCGCTCGGCCGTGTGGAGCTGGAGGAGGGCGCCTGTGTTGGCGACGCCGCGGTCGGCGTCGAAGGCGCCGCCGATCCCGAGGAGGTGCAGCTCGATGCGCGGGGCGGTCGGGGCGGGAGCAGGGGAGGGCGCGACGGTCATGGATGAACCTCAGGGGAGGAGGCGGGTGATGCGCTGGGCTGCCGCGGCGTTGCCGAGGCGGCCCCACGCCTCGGCGGCGCTGCGGAGGTGGGGTGTGGCGGCCTGGGCGGCGCCCGCGCGGAGGAGGGCGCGCCCGACGGCCTCGCGGGCGGCGTTCAGCTCGGGGAGGACGACGCGCAGCTCCAGGGCGATGGCCTCGGCTTGATCGAGCTGGGCGCGGGCCTGATCCAGCTCGCTGGCAGCGAGCGCGGCGGCCTGGGAGGCGAGGGCGCGGAGGCGGTGCAGGGGGTGCCCGAGGCCCTCGGCGGTCTGGAGCGCGGCGTGGTACCAGCGGAGGGCGTCGTCCGAGGGCTGATCCAGCTCCGCCAGGCGCCCGAGGAGGAGCTGGAGCGGCGGGATGAGCACCGAGCGGGGATCGCCGTTGAGCAGATCGACGGCCTTGCGCGCGTGCTGGAGGGCCACCTCCTGGTTGCCTGCCGCGGCCAGCACGCCAGCCAGCTCCGTCAGGAGGATGACCTGGCTCTCCCAGATGCCGCCCGGGAGGGTGAGGGCGACGCTCTCGGCGTAGTGCTGGAGCGCCGCGTCGCGCTCGCCGCGGAGGAGGGCGGTCCGGGCCTGGAGGCGGTGCATGCGCGCCCGGCAGGGCGCAGCGGGCGGGGCGGGGAGGCTGGCGCGGAGCGTCTCGGCGGCGCGGAGCGCCGCCTCGGGGTTGCCCTCCAGCAGCTCCAGATCGCAGAGGACGAGCTGGACCGCGCAGAGGTCCAGGCAGGGGGTGATCTGGAGGAAGAGCTGCTTGGCGCGCTCCAGCTGCCGCCGGGACGCCGCCAGCGCCCCCCCAAGCGCGAAGAGCTCCCCGAGGCGCTGGTGCGCGAAGGCCAGCCCCCACGAGAAGCGAGCCTCCTCCATGTCCTGTACGGCGTCCTCGACCAGCTCCTGCGCCGCGCCGAGGTGGGAGCGCACCGCGCGCACCCAGGCCAGGCCGAGCCGCGCCAGCGCTCGCACAAGCCGCGGGGGCAGCGACTCCATCTGGAGGTGGAGGAGGCGGAGATCGAGGTGCTGCTGCGCGGCGGTGAGCGTCGCGGCGGCCGGGGTCGAGAGCTCCTGGACGGTGGAGATGGCCTGGTCGAAGCGCTCCTCGGCGCGATCGACGTGGCCGCGGGAGTAGGCGAGGATGCCAGCGAGGTAGTGCAGCTCGGCCTGGGCCACGGTGTGGTTCAGGTTCTCTGCCAGGCGCATCGCGATGACCAGCGTCGCCTCAAAGTCCACGTAGCCGCCGAAGAGGCTGTGGAGGTGCGCCATGTCAATCAGGACCGCGAGGCGCTTGCGCTGGCCTGCGGGGCTGCTGTCGGTCGCGTCCCGGGCGTGCTCCAGCCAGCGGAGCGCCTCGGCGGTCGTCCCCTTGCGGAGCGCGCTCTCCGCCGCCTCCATGAAGAAGTCCACGACCTCCTGATCGGCGTCGGCGCGCTGGTAGTGCTGGGCGATCTGGGCCTGGGCGTCGTCGAGGAGGCCGCCTTGCTGGAGGTAGCGGCGCTTGGCGCGGGCGGCCATGCGCTGGAGCTTCTTCGCCTCGGGGAGGCGCAGGACGCGCTCCTCCAGGATCTGATGCATGAGGGGCTGGGCGAAGCGCAGCGCCTCCTCCAGCCCGCCGGGCGTCTCGCGCTTGACCGGGACCAGGAGATCCTCCTGCGCGAGGAGGGCGATGAGGTTGCGGAGCTGGCCCAGCGTCGCCTGGGCGTGGCTGATCCCCTCGTCACGCTCCTGCTGGAGCATCGCCTCCAGCACGTCCATCGGGATCACGACGCCCAGGAGCGCCGCCCGCAGGAGGAGGTGCTCCAGCAGGAGGCCGCTGGAGTGACGGTGCGGGAGCTGCGCCAGGCGCAGGCGCAAAAGGCCGCCGATGCGCGGCGGGATGAGGCGATCCAGCTCGACGTCAGGGCGCAGCTCGATGGTGCGCTCGCCCTGGGTGAGCGCCTCGGCGTCGATCAGGTGACGGACCAGCTCGGTGATGTAGAGCGGGTTGCCGTGGCTCCGCTGCGCCAGGCCGTCGATGAGCGGCGCGGAGGCGTCGCCGCGGATGCCCAGCACCGCAGCCTCCTTGCGGATGAGGTGCATCGCCAGGGCGCGGGCGGGCTCGTCCTCCAGCGCCTCCAGCGTGCGCGCGACCGCCTGACGCGAGCGCACGAGGCTCACCAGGCGCCGCGCCACCTCCTGCGCCCCGGGCAGCGCCTCCCGGCGCACCGTGCACAGCACCAGCAGCGCGCAGGGCTGCTGGCTGGCCCGCAGGGCCAGCGCCTCCAGCAGCTCCAGCGTGGCGGCGTCGGCGCTCTGGATGTTGTCGAGGTGGAGGATGAGCGGGTGATGCGAGGCCAGCTCCAGGAGGAGGCGCGCGACGCGCTCGATCTCCACCGCGCTGCCCTCCGCCTCGAACGGGGCGTAGAGGGCCTGGATGGCGCGCTCCTGCTCCACGGTCAGCGCGCCGCCCATGAGGCGCTGCATCCGCTCCTGCACGCGCCGGAGCGCCCGCGCAGACACCTCGAACTCGGTCAGCCCAAGCGCATAGGCGAGGGCGTGCCGTAGGCCCTCCAGCGCAAACGGAGACCCCTCGCGCTGCGCGCCGGTGCCCGCCAGGACCGCGTCGCCCAGCGTCGCCTCGTGGACGAGCCAGTGCGCGAGGCGGGTCTTGCCCACACCGGCGCCGCCGCCCATCACGATCAAGCACGGGCGGCGCGCGTCGCTCACCTCCGCGACGCGGTCGAGGAGCCAGGCCTGCTCCGCGTCACGCCCGAAGAGCGGCGCCTCCTCCTGCCGCAGCAGGCGCGACTCGCTCGGGCGGATGGGGGCGTCCTCGTCGGCGCGCTCCTCGCGCGCGCGGCGCATCGCCGGGTCGGAGGGGACGGTCGGGCGCTGCTCGGGCTTCTGGGCTGGCGCGGCAGGCGGCACGGCCTGCGCCAGCTCGTCCCCCAACCGCACGGCCCGCGAGACGCGCGGCGTCGGCGCGGCGTCCTGCGGACGCTCCAGGTGATCGAGCCCCTGGTAGAGGGCCCAGCCGTCCTCGTAGCGGTGCGCGGGCTCCTTCGCGGTGGCCTTGCGGATCAAGAAGCCCAGCGGCGACTGCTCTACGGCGGCGGGCATCGGCGGCAGCGGCTCCAGGAGCTGCTTGCGCGCCAGCTTCATCGTGTCCTCATCGTCGTAGGGACGCCGCCCGGCGATCATCTCATAGAGGATCAACCCCAGCGAGTAGATGTCGGAGGCCGCCAGGAGCGGCTGCCCCGAGAACTGCTCCGGCGACATGTACTCTGGCGTGCCCATCCCGGCCGGGTCCACCTCCCCGATGAGCTTGGCGATCCCGAAGTCCAGCACCTTCACAAAGTCCCGCTCCCCGTAGAGGTTGCAGAGGAAGATGTTGGCGGGCTTCAGATCCCCGTGGATGATCCCGCTGTTGTGCGCCTCGGCCAGCGACTTCGCGATCTGCTTGGTGATATGGACCGCCGTCTTCGGCGCCATGATCTTGTCGCGCCAGAGGCGCTCATAGAGCGTCTCCCCCTCCAGAAACTCCATCACCAGGAAGAGATCGCCGTCCGACTCGCCGTAGTCGAAGACCGTGATCGTGTTGGGGTGCTTCAGCTGGCTCGTGTGGAGCGCCTCCCGGTGGAAGGCCTCCACGAAGTCGAAGCCGGGGATGACCGCCGCGTTCTTGCGCAGCGTCTTGATCGCGACGTGTCGGTTGATCCCCTGCTGGACCGCCCGGTACACCATCCCGAAGCCGCCGCGCCCGATCTCCTCAATAATAATATAACGCCCGCCCAGGCAGTCGCCCGGCCGCAGCGTCGCCTCCTCGCCGCTGCTCATGGCTGCACCGCCGCAGGCGCCGCAGGCAGCCCGCCGCGACGATCCTGCTCAACCTCCCACCAGCGCGCAGGCATCGCCTCCCAGTCCCGGTTGAAGCAGCGCAGCAGCGCGTCGTCCACCGCCCACACCTCCCGAGCGACCTCAGCGGGGATGACGGCGTAGGCGCTGCCCTCCTCCGCGTCGCTCCCACGCTCCACGATCGCGAGCTGGCCGCGCTCCAGGCGCTTCCCCTCCTCCTCCGACACCGAGAAGGCGCGGATGGCCCCGCTGCGCGCCATGAAGTACCAGCGCCGCGGCCCCCGCTGCGGCCTGGCGCCGTAGTAGTCGATGAGCTGCTGCACGCGATCCCGGCGCTCCCGCGCCTCGCGCTGGGCGCGCCGCGCCGCCTCCAACGCCTGATCGCGCTCGCGCTGGGCCGCCTGCTGCTGCTCCCAGACGGCCTTGCGCTGCGCTTCGGCGTCCTGGGCGATCTTGTGCCCGCCCTGCTCGGCGCGCTGGACACGCGCGTCGTGGTCGGCCTTCTTCTTGGCCTTCTTGTCCACCACGCCCGCCTTCAGGAGCTTGTCTCGGAGGTTCTGCATCGCGCCCTGCTCGCCGTCTTCCGTGCTCTGGAGAACGCCGCCACCCCGGCGGCTTCGACCCTCCAAGATAAACGCCTCCGCAGCGGTTGAAAAGGCCCCCCAAAACCCCGTACCGTCCTCGACGCGCAGCCTGCGCCGCAGGCCCCACACACCCAGCACGAGGCCCCATGAACGCTCCCCTCAGCCCAGAAGCCGCCGCCCAGGCCCAGGCGCTCGCCCAGCGCATCCAGGACCTCCTCCAGCCCCTCCACGCACGCTACGCCGAGGCCCACTGGCGCCTCAGCCTCACCGGAGACGCCGCCCTCGTCCCCGAGATACAGACCCTCGGCAAGGCCATCGAGGAGATCACCGCCGACCCCGACCGCTTCGCCGCCCTGGAGGACCTCCGCGCTCAAGGGCAGGCCGCTGATCCGCTCCTCCAGCGCACCCTGGATCGCCTCTACCTCAGCTGCTTCGTCTCCCAGGGCGATCCGGCGCTCATGCACGCGGTCATCGAGCAGGAGGCGGAGCTTCAGCAGCTCTTCAGCACCTTTCGCGGCACGCTGGACGGCCAGCCCACCCCCGATCACGTCATCCAGGAGATCCTCGACGCCGAGCCCGACTGGCGCCGACGCAAGGCCGCCTGGGAGGCCTCCAAGCAGGTCGGCGCCCACGTCGCCGGGCGCATCCGCGCCCTGGCGCGCCTCCGCAACGAGGTCGCCCGCGCCCGGGGCTTCCGCGACTTCTTCGCCATGAGCTTCTACGCCCAGGAGCTGGACGAGGACGCGATCTTCGACCTCTTCGACCGCCTCGACGCCCAGACCGGCCCGGCCTACGCGCGCCTCAAGGAGACGCTGGACGGCGAGCTGGCGGCCTCCTTCGGCATCCACCCGGCCCACCTCCGCCCCTGGCACTACGGCGATCCCTTCGCCCAGCGCATCCCCGCTGATGCGGGCGGCGTCAACCTGGACCCGCTCTTCGAGGGCCTGGACATCGCGGCCTTGACCCAGCGCTGCTTCGCAGACCTCGGCATGCCCATCGACGCCATGCTGGAGCGCAGCGACCTCTTCCCCCGCGACGGCAAGAACCAGCACGCCTTCTGCACCGACATCGACCGCCGCGGCGACGTCCGCGTCCTCGCCAACATCCGCCCCTCCCAGAAGTGGATGGGCACGATGCTCCACGAGTTCGGGCACGCCGTCTACTTCCAGCTCGTCGACCCCGACCTCCCCTACGAGCTGCGCTCCTACGCCCACATCCTCACCACCGAGTCCATCGCCATGCTCTTCGGGCGCCTGGCCCAGCGCGCCGACTTCCTCCGCGCCTACGTCAAGCCCGATCTCGACGAGGCCGCGCTGACGCCCACCCTCCGCTGGCGCGAGGCTCTGGAGATGCTCACCCTGGTCCAGTGGGTCCAGGTCATGGTCCGCTTCGAGCGGGCCCTCTACGCCGATCCCGACCGCGAAGACCTCAACGACCTCTGGTGGTCCCTGGTCGAGCATCACCAGCGCATCACCCGCCCGGACGACCGCCCCGCCGACGCCGCCGACTGGGCTGCCAAGATCCACTTCACCATCGCCCCGGTCTACTACCAGAACTACCTCCTGGGCGAGGTCCTCGCGAGCCAGCTCCAGGCGTCGCTTGATGAGCTGACGGGCGGCGACGGGTTCATCCAGCGCCCGGAGGCGGGGCAGTGGCTCCGCGACCGCGTCTTCACCCCCGGCGCACGCTACCCCTGGGACGTGATGATCGAGCGCGCCACCGGCTCGCCCCTCCGCCCCGACGCCTTCATCGCGGAGTTCGCCGCGCCCTGGAGCGCGTAGAGAGGGAGGCCCCCACCTACGGCGACAAGCTCCGCGCGCTCCGGATCACCAGCAGCCGCGCGGCGTGCTGGGTCAGCACCGGGTGCAGCTCCGCAGAGCGCGCGATCCGCCGGATGTCGGCCCCGTGCAGAAAAGGCAGCAGCCGCAGCGCGGTCCCGCCGTCCAGGTAGGGGTTGGACACCAGCGCGTGGCGCACATCGTAGTCTGCGATCCACCGCCACGAGCGCGCCACCTGATGCAGGATCTCGGGCACGTTGGGGCGCCGGGTCAACACGCCCAGCAGATCCTGCTTGGTCACGTGGGGGTTCTGGCAGAGCTTCTCCATCACCGACGGATCCAGATCCAGCAGGAGCTGCTCCAGCAGGAGGCGGTTGTTGCCTCTCGCAAGCTGCTTGCGCTCTCCCAGCGACACGTCCCGCTCAAAGCGCGGCTGCCGCAGCGCGCGCTTGTTCTGGAGCACCTTGTGGGCGGGCAGCTCCAGCAGAAACTTCGGCGCGCACTCCATGCTCTCCTCGGCGGCGGCCTCGTAGACGGCGCTGCGCCACCCGTAGGTGCTGGCGTCCCGCAGCATCCACGCCGCCGCGCCCAGGAGCGCCGACGCCGCACGCCCGTCGCCCGTGATCGTCCGGCGCACCAGCTGATCCAGCACAAAGGCCGCCGCAGGAGCCGGCAGCCGCGCCAGCGTCTCCCCCACGACCGGGGTCCGGAGCTGAAGCTCGGTCAGCGCGTGGGTGCGCCGCAGCAGGTCCAGCAGCACCGCGAAGGCGTCCAGATCCGCCCCGGCGGGCGGCTCATCCCCCAGCGGCTCCGGCTCGGGCAGCGGCGCCTCATCCAGCGGCGCCTCGTCGGCCAGCGGCGCGTCGTCACGCATCGCGGCCTCCCTTCCCCTCCCCGTCCACGACCTCGGCGTCCTCCACTGGGCCTGCGATGCGCTCGGGCGTCAGCGGCGGCTCGGCGGCCCGCGCCGCCTTGGCGGGCGGCGTCACATCCACCGCACCCGCCTCCGGGCTCAACGCGCGGCGGCGCATCCGACCGATGGCCTCTCCGAGATCCCCGAGGTAGCCCAGCCCAAAGATGATGATCACCAAAAAGACCACCAGGAAGATCTCACCCGCGTTCATACCCATGATCCACCTCACCTGCCGACGCCTCGACGCGCGACCTGCGCGCTGGCTCGACTCCACGGAATGTTGTGGATCATCTGGCGCAGATCAAGTCAAGTGTTCTGGAATGTGCGTCGCCAGACGCCCTCCATCGCTCCGGGAGCCTCGCCATGCCTCGCCGCCTCCTCGCCCCGCTCCTCGCCGCCCTCCTCACCCTCCTCCCGGCCTGCCCCGCCGGCCCCCCCCCCCCCCCCCCCCCCCCCCCCCCC
>CAUJGC010000392.1 GCA_963169075.1 Myxococcota bacterium | reverse complement strand
CTCCAGGGCGGGCGAGGAGGGGGCGTAGGGGAAGGGGAGGCGTCGCCCGATGGGCGCGGCCTCTCGGCAGGTGGCGGCGTCGGTGATGACCTGGATGAGCTGGGTGCCCTCGGCGGTGAGGAGGTGGGCGCGGTCGCGGAGGTCGGCGCGGGCGTCGTCGCAGGCGGCGCAGGGGTGGCTGAGGAAGATCCAGGCGGCGCGCTGGGGGTGGGGGAGGAGGGGGCGTTCGGGGTCGGGGCAGGGCTGGGGGGTGGGCGGTGCGGCGGCGTCAGGGGGCGGGAGGGTGGCGCAGGCTGCTGTGAAGATAATGGATAAATTTATGTAAATTTTATATATTTTCATGGTGTTTCAGAGGTCGGCGCGGAGGCTGACGAAGAGGGAGCGCGGCTGGGCGGGTCCGTAGACGTAGGCGGCGTCGCGGAGGGGGCCGGTCGGGAGGTCGCGTTGTCGGGAGTCGAGGAGGTTGCGCGCGCCGAGGGTGGGGGTGAGGGAGCAGGCGTCGAGGGGGAAGGTGTAGGCGAGGGAGGTGTTGAGGTTGAAGAGCCAGGGTGAGGCGGGGAGGTCGAGGGGTTCGCCGTCGGGTCCGTAGCGGGGGACGGGCATGGGGCCGGTGAGGTCGAGTCCGGCCTGGGCCTGGAGGCGCTGGAGCTTGAGGACCAGCTCGGCGTAGCCGTAGGCGCGGGGTGTGCGGAGGAGGGCGCGGGTGTGGAAGTCGGGGTCGGGCTGGTCGTTGGCGGCGCGCTCCAGGGTCCAGCCGACGCGGGCGGCCCAGCGCTCGCTCTGGAGGGCCAGCTCGAGTTCGGCGCCGAGGGCGGTGGTGGCGCCGCGGTTGACGCGCAAGACCTCCTCTTCGGGGGTGTCGGGGTCGTCCTGGGTGTCGAGGGTGTAGGCGTCGGTGAGGCGGGTGAGGTAGGCGGTGAGGGAGGCGGAGAGGGTGAGGTTGGGGGTGGGCTGGAGGGTGAGGGCGAGCTGCTGGGTGAGGGAGAGGGAGCGCTCGGGGCGGAGGTCCGGGGCGTTGGTGATGAGGCGCGCGGCGCCGCCGACGGTCTCGACGTGGAGGTCTTCGTCGAAGGTCTGGGGCGGGCGGAGGCCTGCGGCGAGGGCGGTGCGGAGGTCGAGTAGGTCGAGGGGGCGGAGGCGCAAGGCGAGGCGGGGGCTGAGGGCGGGGGTGTCGAGGGCGGTGTGGTGGTCGAGGCGGAGGCCGGCGGCGGCCTCGTGTCCGTCTCCGAAGAGCCAGCTCTCCTGGAGGGCGAGGCCGAGGAGGGCGACGCGCTGGTCGATGGTGCGCTGGTAGCCGAGGAAGGTGTCGCGGACGTGGTCGAGCTGGAGCTGGGCGGCGAGGGTGAGGGTGTGGAGCCCGAGGGCGTGGAGGTAGAGGTTGGCGCGGGCGTCCGCGAGGTGGACGGGGTTGCGTGTGCGCCCGTAGGCGCCGAGGTCGCCGCCGCCGCCGTAGTAGGACTCGCGCCCGGTCCAGGCGAAGGCGTAGGCGAGGGCGTAGTCGAGGTCGAGGGAGGGGGCGTGCTTCCAGCGGGCCTCGGCCTGGAGGCGCTGGGTCTGGATGTCCTCGGCGATCTGGGCCTCGTGGGGCGGGAGGTGGAGCTGGTCGCCGCCGCGTCGGTCTTCCTGGAGGGTGAGGAGCTTGAGGCGGAGGGTGGCGTCGGGGAGGGGGCTGGCGTCGAGGGTGGCGCCAGCGGCGAGCTGGTCGAGGCGCGGGAGGTCGGAGATGGCGTCGGCGTTGAGGTCGAGGGCCTGGCGCTGGCGCCAGGAGGCGAAGAGGTGGGCGCCGAGGGGCGCGGTGGGGTGGGTGAAGGCGCCGTCCATGCTGACGCGGCGGTCGTCGGCCTGGGGTGAGGGGGCCTCCCAGGTGGTCTGGAGGCGCGCGAAGGGTCTATCGGGCGCGCGGGTGGTGACGTCGATGACGCCCGCGACGGCGCCGGGGCCGTAGAGGGCGGAGGCGCCGCCTTTGACGACGTCGATGCGCTGGATCAGCTCGGGGGGGAGCTGCTCCAGGCCGTAGACGCTGGCGAGGGCGGAGGCGGTGGGGAGGCCGTCGAGGAGGAGCTGGGTGTAGGGGCCGCCGAGGCCGTTGAGGCGGACCTGGGTGAAGCCGCAGCTCTGACACTTTGTCTCGACGCGGACGCCGGAGAGGTAGGAGAGGGCGTCCGCGAGGTTGCGCACCTGGCGTGCGTCGAGGTCGTCGCGGGTGACGCGCTGGGTGCGGAGGGTGGTGTCGCGGGGTGGGAGGGCGCGGTCTGCGGTGACGAGGATCTCCTCCTCCAGGGTGTCCTCGCCTGGGTCGTCGGGGGTGGGCTCCTGGGCGGCCGCAGGGAGAGCGAAGGCGAGTGCGGCGAGTGCGGCGAGTGCGGCGGCGGGGCGTGCGGGGGGCATGGGGCGCTCCAGGCAGAGGGGGGCGAGCCTGTCTGGAGGGCAAGCTAACTTGGGGTATAGGTCAGGTCAATTCGAAAATTAGTGTTGGCTAACTTCGGGCGTCACTCGATGACGATGGCCGCGCCGTGGCGGATGGAGAGGCGCGCGGCCTCAAAGAGGGCGAGCCAGATCACGCGCTCGCGCGCGAGGGGGTGCGGGGCGTCCTCGGCGGAGGTGTCGAGGATGCGCTGGGCCTCGGCGTCGGTGAGGTCACCGTCGGGGGTGAGGGGGATGTGGAGGTGCGGGGCGAGGAGGCGCAGCTCGCGCTGGAGCCCGTAGCTGGAGGCGTAGACGTCGGTCGTCTCCTGGGGTTCCTCCTCCTCGCCGGGGTAGGACGGGGCGGTGTAGGTGTCACAGATGGGGGGATCGAAGGGGACGGGGAGGAAGAGGGTGCTGTGGGTGAGGTGCTGCTGGGGTGCGGTCGGGGCCTGCGCGGCGTCAGTCGGGGCAGCGAGGCCCTCCCAGACGTGGTAGAGGCTGGTGAGGAAGGACCAGGGGAAGGCGTTGATCCAGGGGGAGGGGGGGAGGTCCAGCGCCTCGGGCTCCTCCCAGGTGGGGAGGCCGCGC
>CAUJGC010000391.1 GCA_963169075.1 Myxococcota bacterium | reverse complement strand
CCTTCACATAAAATCTATTTACCCACTCGGGGCGGTTGTGGGCGGGGGGGGGGGGGGGCCCCCCCCCCCCCCCCACCCCATGACTCAACCTCGATCAGAAGTGGATCACCGTCCGGATCGACTTGCCCTCGTGCATCAGGTCGAAGGCCTCGTTGATCTGCTCCAGCGGCATCGTGTGCGTGATGAAGGGATCCAGCTGGATCTCGCCCCGCATCGACTGCTCCACCATCTCCGGCAGCTCCGTCCGGCCGCGCACCCCGCCGAAGGCCGAGCCGCGCCACACCCGCCCCGTCACCAGCTGAAACGGACGCGTCCGGATCTCCTGCCCGGCGCCTGCCACGCCGATGATCACGCTCTCGCCCCAGCCCTTGTGGCAGCACTCCAGCGCCGCGCGCATCACCTCCACGTTCCCGATGCACTCAAAGCTGAAGTCCACGCCCCCGTCCGTCATGTCCACGATCACCTGCTGGATCGGCTTGTCGAACGCCTTCGGGTTCACGCACTCCGTCGCCCCCAGCTCCTCCGCCAGCGCGAACTTCGACGGGTTGATGTCCACGCCGATGATGCGGCTCGCCCCCGCCTGCTTCGCGCCCTGGATCACCGCCAGGCCGATGCCGCCCAGCCCAAACACCGCCACCGTGTCACCGGCCTGCACCTTCGCCGTCTTGTGCACCGCGCCGATCCCCGTCGTCACGCCGCAGCCCAGCAGGCACACCTTCTCCAGCGGCGCCGTCGGGTTGATCTTCGCCAGCGAGATCTCCGGCACCACCGTGTACTCGCTGAACGTGCTCGTCCCCATGTAGTGGTAGATCGGCTTGCCCTGGTACGAGAAGCGCGTCGTCCCGTCAGGCATCAGCCCCTTGCCCTGCGTCGCCCGCACCGCCTGGCACAGGTTCGTCTTGCCCGACTTGCAGAACTTGCACTCCCGGCACTCCGCCGTGTAGAGCGGGATCACATGATCACCCACCGAGAGGCTCGTCACCCCCTCGCCCAGCTCCACCACCACGCCCGCGCCCTCGTGACCCAGCACCGCCGGGAAGATCCCCTCCGGATCGTCGCCGCTCAGCGTGACCGCGTCCGTGTGGCACACCCCCGTGTGCGTGATCTTCACCAGGACCTCGCCGCGCTGCGGCGGAGCCACGTCGATCTCCACAATCTCCAACGGCTTGCCCGCCTCAAACGCCACCGCTGCTCGGCTCTTCATCTCTCACCTCCTCCGATCATCTCAGATACGAGCGCACGATCTCGTTCAGCTCCTGAACGCGACGCGCATGCTCCGCCTCGTCTACGCTCGACGCGCTGAAGCTCTCCCGGATGTGAGCCTCGATCACCTGCGACATCAAGCCGTTCACCGCGCCCCGGATCGCTGCGATCTGCTGCAACACCGCCTCACAGGCCGCGCCGCCCTCCAACGCCCGCTCCAGCGCCTCCACCTGACCCCGCACGCGGCGCACACGCGCCAGCGCACGCTTCTTCTCCTCCGGGCTGTGTGGCATCGCTTCACCTCCTGGCGGATACCATACTGGGGTAGAGTATATTCAGCCCGCCCCGCTGGCAAGCGAAAGCGACCTCGCCCCGGAATAACCCCCTCCAGCGGCGCGATGTGACCCCGCGACGCCTGACGCGCCGCGTCAACCCACCCTGCTCAGGAGCCCCCGTGCGTCCCCTCCTCACCCACGCCATCCTCCTCGCCGCCGCCCTCACCTCCGCCTGCGCTGCCGCCCCCCAGGCCGCTGACCCCGCCCCCCAGGCCGCCCTCGCACAGCCCCAGCGCTTCGACGCTCGCCTCTCCCGCTACGACTACCCCTTCCCCACCCACGCCTTCGCCCTCCGCGCCCAGCAGCAGGACCTGGAGCTGGTCTACATGGACCTCCAGCCCGCGCAGCCCAACGGCCAGACCGTCCTCCTCCTCCACGGCAAGAACTTCAGCGGCGCCTACTGGGAGCGCACCGCCCGCGCCCTGGCCGATCAAGGCTTCCGCGTCGTCATGCCAGATCAGATCGGATTTGGTAAGTCATCAAAACCAAAGCACTTTCACTACTCTTTCGGCGCCCTCGCCACCATCACCCGCGACCTCCTCGACCACCTCCAGCTCAACGAGGTCAGCGTCGTCGGACACTCCATGGGCGGCATGATCGCCGCCCGCTTCGCCCTCATGTTCCCCGACCGCGCCCGCTCCCTCACCCTCGTCAACCCCATCGGCCTCGAAGACTGGCAGGACCTCGTCCCCTACAGCCCCATCGACGACCTCTACGCCGCCGAGCGCGCCAAGACCCCCGAAAAAATCCGCGCCTACATGCAGGAGAGCTACTTCGACGGCACCTGGGACCCCGCCTACGACGACCTCGCAGCGCTTCAGATGGGCTGGACCCAGAGCCCCGACCGCGACCTCCTCGCCTGGACCGCCGCCGTCACCCACGACATGATCTTCACCCAGCCCGTCGTCCACGACCTCCCCCTCCTCCGCACCCCCACCCTCCTCATCATCGGCACCCGCGACCGCACCGCCCTCAACAAGCACCTCGCCTCGCCTGAAGCCCGGGGCGAGCTGGGTCGCTACGACCGCCTCGGACGCGCCGCCGCCGCCGCCATCCCCGGCGCACGCCTCGTCGAGATCGAAGGCGTCGGCCACCTCCCCCAATTCGAGGCATGGGACGCCTACAGCCAGGCCCTCTTCGCCTTCCTCAACCCGCCCCCGGCGCCCTGACCGCTCACCCCGCCCCGGAGCACCCTATCTGCCGCCCGATCCCTCACCTGCCTCCTCCGCGGCCTCCTGATCGCCTGCGTCAACGGCGCCGAAGAGCTCTACTTCATCTTCATCGAACAAGCCGACGGACACCTCAACCTCGACGTCGTCCGCGCGCGCCAGCCCGCCGAGTAGACCCGGCCCCATCCCCCTGCGCGCGTATATCAAGCGCGCGCAGGATTGTCGGATTTTTGATGGGAAATAGGGCGAACGCCTCAGCAGTCCTGCCGGATCACGTTGTCCGCCGGGAAGAGGCCGTCCACCGAGAGGTAGCGCTCGCCGCTGTCGCAGATGATGCACCCGATGGTCTTCCCCGCCCAGGACGACCGCTGGATCAGCTGCTCGGCCACCCAGAGCGCCGCCCCCGAGGTCACCCCCGCCAGGATGCCCTCGGTCCGCGCCAGGCGCCGGGTCATGGCGAAGGCGTCCTCGTCGCGGACGGGGATCAGCTCGTCCATCCGCGCCTGGCCGCGCTTGAAGTTGTCGGTCACAAAACCCGGCCCGATCCCGATCAGCTTGTGCTTGCCCATCGCGCCGCCCCCGTAGACCGGGCTCCCCGCTGGCTCGAAGCCGATGATCTGAAGCTCCGGCTTCTGGCCCTTCAGGTAGCGCGAGAGCCCCTCGAACGTCCCCGACGTCCCCAGCCCGATGATCATCGCGTCCAGCTCACCGCCGGTCTGCTCCCAGAGCTCCGGCCCCGTCGTCAGCGTGTGCGCCTCCCCGTTGTAGGGGTTGGAGTGCTGATTCACGAAGTACGCCCGCGAGCCCTGGGAGGCGCAGTAGGTGATCGCCCGCTCCCGCGCCCCCCGCGTGTGCTCCGCGCCAGGCGTCAGCACCACCGTCGCGCCGAAGGCGTTCAGGATCTGGAGCCGCTCCACGCTGCAGAGCTCGCTCATGAAGATCCGCACCGGGAAGCCCTGCACCGCGCCGAACATCGCCAGCGCGATCGCCGTGTTCCCGCTGCTCGCCTCCACCAGCTCCGCGCCCGGGTGCAGCTCACCCGCCGCCAGCGCCTCGGTGATGATGTGGCGCACCGGGCGATCCTTCACCGACATGGGGTTGAAGAGCTCCAGCTTCGCCACCACCCGCGCTGGCGCACCTGGGAAGAGCTTCCGACAATGGAGGAGCGGCGTCTGGCCGACCGCCTCGCTGATATCTTCGATGACCTTCAAGGATTCCCGACCTTTTCAGTGGGTTTTAACGCCCGCCCGCGGCGTGTTTGTCACGCCCTGAGATGGAGATCCTTGATGCGGCACGCGATGTCAACCCTCCTGATGACGCGGCGCGTCGTCTCACCCCGGGATATCCCCGCGCAGCTCGTGCTCGACGATGAAGACGTTGGAGTAGAGGTTCGCCAGGATGTTCTTGCCCTCCTGCGTCAGCGAGAGGAAGGGCAGCGCGTCCTTGATGTACGGGTACACCTGGCTCCAGTAGAAGCGCGGGTAGTTCAGCCGCAGATCGTTGGGCGACTTGTAGCCCAGCCGCGCGTTCGTCCCGTTCTCCTCGAACTCGAAGAAGAGCCCCGCGATCTTGTTGAGGTAGCGCGGATCGGAGAGCTGGCCGATCAGATCCGCCGCCCGGATCAGCCCCGGGTAGTGCGTCGTCCCCTGGTGATCCGAGGCCGAAGGCACCGGGAAGCGCGTCAGCTCGATGTTGTTCTTGAGCACCTCGATGTCCAGCAGGTTGTGCCCCCCGAAGCGCTCCTCCAGAAACACCTTGCCCCGATCCACATGGTACGGCGTCAGCGCCGCCCCGGTGGCCCCTGGCGCCAGCGTCACCGTCTCGTCCCCAGACCCCGAGGCGTAGACCCCGTCCCGATCCCGCCGACACACCCCCTTCACGTAGCCGATGTCGTGGCAGAGCAGCCCGATCATGCAGTGCAGCCAGTCCCGCGGGGTCACTCGCCCCTCCCGGATGTGCTTGCCGTGCAGGATCTCCTGACCCACCAGCGTCACCATGATGGTGTGCTCGACGTCGTGGTAGAGGGCGTCGCCTGTGGCGATGTTGTTCAGCGCCATCCCGCCGAACCAGGCGATGATGTCCTGGTACTCGGTGTGCCAGTCCCCATAGACCCGCTGATAGCCCTGGCGCAGCTCCTGGATGAAGTGCTGGATCAAGATCTCGGTGGCGTTGAAGCGCATAGAAAGGACCGCTTTGCAGAGGAGACGCAAACGCCCAGGCCGCCGCTGGCCTGGCTGAGACGACACGACCTCGCCACTCTAACAGGTCCACGACCTCAAGGCCTGCGCTCCGCCTCCCACAAATAATGGGGGTCCGGGGGCGGCTCGCGCCC
>CAUJGC010000390.1 GCA_963169075.1 Myxococcota bacterium | reverse complement strand
CGACATCCGGGGCTCGCTGGCCCTCTGGGAGCTGGCGATGCGCGGGCAACGCCTGGGGCACCTGACCCTGGTCTGGGACACCCTCCAGTATGTCAACGGGACGCCGCGCGGGACCCTCCTCCCCGGCCCCGACGCCACCCTCACCGCGCGTCAGGCCAGCGTCCGGGGCATGACCGACCCCCGCCTGAGCGTCGAGGGGATCTGGCTCCCCGCCGTCGCAGCCGCCGCCCAGCCCATCCTCGCCCCGCAGTGGCGCGAGGTGCTGGAGGACCGCGGCCTCGACGCCAGCGCACGCCCCCTCGCAGACTACGTCCGCGCTCCCCACCCCGCCATGATGAGCTTCTCCCTCACCGCACCCCTCTCCGCAGACAACACCACCCTCCGCGGTCAGCTCCGCTTCCGCGAGCTGGACGTGCGCAGCGTCCTCGTCACCGCCATCGACACCTGGCTGGAGACCCAGCGCGACGGCCAGGTCCGCGCCCTGGAGGTCGAGCGCGCCGCACTCCGCCTCTCCGGCGGTCCTCGCCGCCGCGTCCAGCGCCCGCTCCTCCCGCTGGAGGAGGCCCTCCAGCTCTGGCGCACCCTGGAGCTGACCGGCGACGTCGAGCTGCTCTTCGACCGCGACACCTTCGAGTATGGCGCCTACGCCACGCTCCAGGAGCTGGCCGTCGAGGTCTTCGACCGACGCCTCACCAACGACCAGCCCATCCTCATCAACTACGACGGCAACAAGCTCAACGTGGATCTCTCCCTGGGCGCCAACGCCAAGTTCGTCCACCTGACCGGGGACGTGACCCCCAACACCGTGGGGCTCCGCCTCTCCGGCTTCCTCGACATGCGCCTCCTGAACTTCCTGCCCACCGTCCTCACCGACGTGCAGGGGGTCGCGGAGGTGGAGCTGTCCATGCGGGGCCTCTGGGAGCGGGCGCGCCCCTCAGGCTACGTCCGCTTCCTCGACGGGCGCAACGACCAGCTCTCCTTCCGCCTGCGGGCCATCGGCCAGCAGGTCAACGTCGAGCGCGGCGTGATCGAGATCATCAACGACCGCGTGGTCATCCGGGAGGAGACCCCGCTCCAGGTCCGGGCCTTCGACGGCAGCGGCCGCATCACCGGGAGCCTGGAGCTGCGCGACGGCTACGCACCCGGGCGCGCCGAGCTCACCGTCTCCGCACGCAACATGCTCTACACCCTCCCCGGCACCATGAGCGTCACCTTCAACACGGATCTCACCCTGGAGGTCGGCTCCCTCTCCGATCCCTCCACCTGGCTCGTCCGGGACGCCCGCCCGCCCGACCGGCCGGGCGTCCAGCTCGTCGCCGGACGCTTCACCCAGAACATCTACTTCCTGGAGCAGCAGCTCCTGGGACGCCTGACCGGCGCCTTCGGCTCCGGACGCAACGAGCGCTTCCAGGAGTCCGCCTTTGAGCTGCTGGGGCCGCTCAAGGACATCGCCCTCGACGTGACCGTCGTGGGCCGCGACAGCTTCTTCGTCCGCAACGAGATCGAGACCATCAAGGTGGACATGGAGCTGAAGACCTACTTCAACCTCCGCGACACCGTCGGCAACCTCAACCTCTCCGGCTCCACCCTCGAGATCATCCCCGGCGGGACCGTCCGCTACCAGGGCGAAGACTTCACCATCCGCCAGGGCATCGTCGCCTGGAAGGACGAGCTGACCAACCCCGAGGTGGACATCATCATCGAGGTGGACATCCAGAACACCTGCGGCGGCTCCACCAACACCACCGCCGCCACCTCCACCACCTCCACCCTCAACAGCGGCCTCAGCGCCAGCGCCACCCAGATCCAGGTCTACCACATCCTCGTCAAGCTCCAGGGCCAGCTCAGCAACCTCCGCAAGCCGGAGCTGACCAGCTCCCCCTTCGCCGACGAGCGCGACATCCTCACCCTGATCGCCACCCGCTGCACCACCGACCAGCTCTCCGGATCCCTGGGCGGCGTCAGCGGCGCCGCCGTCGGCCTCGCCTTGCGGCCCTGGGTCGGCAAGCTGGAGGACTGGCTCACCCAGGTCATCCCCGTCGATGAGCTCTCCATCGACTCCGACGGGCGCGAAGCCCGGGTCGGCGTGCAAAAACGCCTCTCCGAGCGGGTGGTGTTCAACTGCGCCTTCAGGCAGGGTGAGGTGACCGCGCACCAGTGCGGCCTGCAGGTCATCTTCCGCGACAACCTCTTCCTGGAGTTCAGCGAGCGCAACGAAGGCAATGAGTTCAAGCTCGATGGCAAGCTCAAGCTCCGCATCCCGCTGGACTGAGGCCGCCCGGCGCGGCCTCGGGCTCCTGGCGCTGGCGCTCTGCGCGCTGGGGTGGGGCGGGCGCGTCCAGGCCCAGGAGGTGGACACCTGGGCGTGCGGTGACCCCGCGATCATGAGCGCTCGCAAGGAGCGCCCCGGCGTGATCAAGCGCCTCGACCTCCAGTGCGACCTCGCCATGTGCCAGGTCCCCGTCGAGGGGCGACGCCCCGAAGACGTCAAGGAGGGCTTCCGACGCGTCACCGACCTCTGCGAGGGCGCCGACGTCAGCCCCGAGCTCCTCGACGCCGCCGTGGCCCGCCTCCAGAAGACCGGCTTCTTCGAGACGGTCACCTGGCGCGTCAAGGCCCTCGACGGCGGCTGGGACGTCACCCTGGAGATGCGCGGCGCCCAGATCATCCGCGACGTCACCTACAAGGGCAACGCACCGCTCCTGGAGAGCGACCTCCAGAAGCGCCTCCAGCTCGTCCGGGGCCGCTCCTTCGCCTCGACCCAGGGCGCCCTCCGGGCGCAGGCCTCCTCCATCAACGACCTCTACGAGCAGAACGGCTTCTACGGCACCCAGACCCTCATCACCCCGCGCCCCGTCGAGGGCGAGCGCAACCTCGTCGATGTCGAGGTCGAGGTGAAGAAGGGCATCGAGCTGGAGGTCACCCGCGTCGTCATCGGCGGCGCCCAGGCCAAGAGCTACCAGGCCATCCGCTCCCTCCTCCTGGAGCCCATCGGCTGGTTCGGGCGCTTCACCCGCAAGAACCTCAGCGACGGCGTCCAGAACGTCCTCGACGCCTACCGCGCCGACGGCTACTACCGCGTCCGCATCGTCAACAAGGAGGTCCGCGAGTGCGTCACCATCGGCCCCGGCTGCGACGCCCCCGGCCAGGTCGAGGTCTTCCTCGAGATCGACGAGGGACCCCGCTGGGAGCTGGTCTTTCAGGGCAACCCCTCCTTCGACGCCGCCGAGCTGCAAGAGCAGGTCACCTTCACCGAGTCCGGCTATGTCGATGACGTCGAGATCGGTCGCACCAAGGACGCCATCGTCGGCTTCTACGAGACCGCCGGACACTACTTCGCCACCGTCACCCACGAGGAGATCGAGCAGGCCGAAGGCCAGCGACGCCTCACCTTCATGATCGACGAGGGCCCCCGCGCCGAGATCCGCGAGGTCCGCATCGACGGCGCCGATCACCTCGACGCCGACACGATCAAGGCCCAGCTCGCCACGCGCCCCTATGGCCTCTTCCAGGCCGGGGTCGGCTTCCTCCAGCTCCCCGCCATCAAGTCCGACCTCAAGCGCATCTCCGCCATCTACCAGGCCGAGGGCTACCTCCTGGCCCGCGCCGAGCGCTGGCGCCTGGAGGCCCGCGACGGCGCACAGAACCTCCGCGTCGTCATCCAGGTGGAGGAGGGCCCCCAGACCCTCCTGGGGGATGTGACCTTCGTCCGCGTGATCCCCAACCCCGCCCTCGTCCCCCCCCTCTCGCCCGTCCGCGACGGGATGAAGAGCGCCCAGCGCGGCGGACGACGCCGCGAGAGACCCGCCGAGACCCCCGCGCCCACCCCCGACCCCGACACCCCCCAGGAGCCCGTCGAACCCCTGCCCCAGGAGCCCCCCGAGGCCGACACCACCGACCTGAGCGACGCGGCCCTCCCCGATCAGCCCCCGCCCCCCGCCGACCCGACCTCGCCTGCCGAGCCCGCCGCCCTCCCGGACTTCGTCCTCACGCCCCGCGCCCAGCTCGGGGATGAGGCCCTGCGGCGCGGCGGACTCCTCAAGGTGGGCGACGCCTTCCGCCCCGAGCAGGTCGCCCTGGAGCAGAAGCGCCTGGTCGAAGCCTACCGCAGCCAGGGCTACCCCCAGGCCCAGGTCCGCGTCGAGTGCCGCGGCGAGCGCGGCGTCTGGGGCGAGTGCGCGCTCCCCCAGATCCGCGACGAGTGCTTCACCCCCCCCGAGGAGGACGCCGCCGCCACCCCCGCCGCTCGCCGCGCCAAGCGCAAGAAAGACCCCTTCTGCACCGAGTCCGAGCAGGACGGCATCATCGTCCACTCCTGCCGCCCCACCCGCGACGACATGGCCTGCCTCCCCCAGGGCGGCCTCCAGGGCGACCGGGTCGAGGTCCGCTTCCTCATCTACGAGGGCAAGCAGCTGCGCGTCGGAGAGATCTTCCTCCGCGGCCACTTCCGCACCCGCCCAGGCGTCATCTACGACGAGCTGGAGCTGAAGGAGGGCGACACCTTCGACGTCGCCCGCTTCTTCAAGAGCCAGTCCAACCTCCGCAGCCTCGGCCTCTTCGACTCCGTCTCCATCGACACCATCGGCGTCGAGGAGGACGCCATCGCCCTCCGCTCCCAACGCCGGGAGGCCACCGTCCTCGTCGCCGTCGAGGAGGCCCTCGCCATCTACCTGGAGGGCAACGTCGGCGTCGAGACCCGCAACCTCCTCACCGTCTCCCCCTCCCTCATCTCCACCATCGAGGCGGGCCTCATCGCCAACAACATCCTCGGCTACGGCAAGCAGCTCCAGGTCCGGGGGCGCTTCGCCTTCGACTTCTTCAGCCTCCTCGACGCGCTCCAGCTCCCCGCTGACGCCGCCGGCCTCTTCACCGGCGACTTCTGGCAGGAGCAGGCCGCCCGCACCTTCCGCCTCGACTACCTCGTCGGCGCCGAGGTCATCCTCCGCGACCCCCGCTTCTTCGTCCTCCGCGACGCGGGCTGGCTCTCCGTCGTGGCCGACGCCTCCCTCACCACCTACTACACCCGCGACCTCCTCGGCGCCGAGAACCTCCTCCTCGACAAGGACGAGGTCGGCGTCCGCCCCGAGCTGCGCGGCCTCTTCGCCAACAACCTCACCGCCCTCGTCCGCCTGGAGTGGAAGAACACCGCCACCCGACGCCGCGACGAAGACCCCCGCACCCTCGAAGGCGCCCGCCTCTTCGATCCCCGCCGCAACACCACCTCCATCTCCCCGCAGCTCACCTTCGATCAGCGCGACAGCCCCCTCAACCCCACCCGGGGCTACTTCCTGGAGGGCAAGTTCGATCTGGCCTTCGCCGTCTTCGACTCCCCCACCGAGTTCTACCGCGTCACCACCGGCGGCGCCTGGTTCAAGACCTTCGGGAGCGCCCTCACCGTCGGCGTCGGCGGACGCGTCGGCTGGGCCGTCCCCTTCGGTGACACCGTCTTCATCCCCGAGAACGAGCGCTTCCGCCTCGGCGGCTCCAGCACCCTGCGCGGCTTCAACGAGAACGTCGTCGGCCCCCTCGACCTCAACTTCCTCCCCCTCGGCGGCGAGCTGCTCACCGAGGGCCACGCCGAGCTGCGCTTCCCCCTCCTCCCCTCGGCCAACCTCTTCGGCGCCTACTTCGTGGACACCGGCCTCCTCGTCGACTGCGTCCAGAACCGCGCCGCCATCGACTTCAACCAGGCGGATGTCCGCATCGCCTGCCTCGATGACGTCCACCTCGACGACTGGCGCACCAGCGCGGGCCTCGGCGTCCGCCTCCTCGTCGCCGGACAGATCCCCATCGTCCTCGACTGGGGCATCCTCCTCAACCGCAAGATCGGAGAGCCCGTCGGGCGGCTCCACCTCGACGTGAGCTACGCGTTCTGACCCCCCCGGGGGCGTAACGTCCTACCCTCCGGGATTGGACGAACGCCCCCGGCCCCCCCCGTGACGGGGGGGCACCGACCTCGCACGCTGCGCTCGCAGGAGCAACGGTGCCGGTCCCCCCCGTGTGGGGGGGGGCCCCCCCGGGGGGGGCGTCCCGCCCCCCCCCCCCCCCGCGCCCCCCGCCCCCCCGCCCCCCCCCCCCCCCCCCCACCCCCCCCCCCCCCCCCCCCC
>CAUJGC010000389.1 GCA_963169075.1 Myxococcota bacterium | reverse complement strand
CGTTCCGCCGATGAAGCGAAGCGAAGTCGGCGGTTACGGGGCCGGGGGGGTTGCCGTCACGGGGGGGACCGGCCCGTGTGCTCCTGCGAAGCGACGCGATGCAGGAGCTTACGGGGCCGGGGGGGTCAGCGGCCCTCCAGGAAGCGGTTGGCGCAGCGGGTGTGGAGGGGGAAGGCCAGCTCGGTGGGCTGGGTGATGATGACGCGCTCGGTGGTCTCGTGGGTGGGTGTGAAGTCGGGGAGGTCGCCGGGCTCGACGCGGGGGCCGTGGCCGAAGATGAGGACGACCTGCCCGCCCGGGGGGCTGTGGACATCGAAGGTGCGGAAGTCGTTGGGGTCGAGGCGGAGCTGAGTCTCCTCGAAGACCTCGCGGGCGGCGGCCTCCTGCCAGCTCTCGCCCAGGTCGATGTAGCCGCCGGGGAGGGCGAGGGCGCCGATGTGGGGCGGGATGCCGCGCCGGATGGTGAGGAGGCCGTGGTCCCCGACGCGGACGAGGGCGACGGCGACCGGGGTGGGGTTGAGGAAGGTGGTGTTGCGGCAGGTGTCGCAGCGCCGGGGCCAGGAGCGCTCGGGGTCGAAGGCGGCGCCGCACCAGGCGCAGTGGCTATGGCGGGTGAAGCTGGGGTTGCTCATGGGGCTCGCTCCGCGCTTGAAGAGGTGAATACACGGTTTGTCGCAGGAGCTTGACAGGTGCCTCGCGGCGACAGGCTTATGCTAATCATGAGCATAAGCCTTGTCAAGGGTCGCGCCGCCTGGCGAGGGGGAGGCCGACGCCGGGGTCGGGGCGCTCGCGGAGGACCTCGGTGCGGAAGACGAAGAGCTCGGCGGGTCGCCCGCCGGTCTGGGAGTCCAGCTCGCCGGTGCCTTCGACGAGGCCGCCGCGCTCGACGAGGCGTCGGAAGTTCTGCTTGTGGAGGGGAGCACCCGCGAGGGCCTCGACGGTGCGCTGGAGGTGGAGGAGGGTGAAGCGCTCGGGGAGGAGCTCGAAGACGACGGGGCGGTACTTGATCTTGGCGCGGAGGCGGCCCAGAGCGGTGGCGAGGATGCGCCGGTGGTCGAGGATCATGGCGACGCCGCCGTGGAGGGGCTCGGGGATGGGGTTGGCGGCGGGGTTGGCGGCGGCGCGGAGGTCCGCGAGGCGCTCGGGGACGAGGCAGGCCTCGTAGAGCAGCTCGTAGCGTTCGAGGACGCGCTCTTCGTCCCAGGGGGTGTCGCGGCGTCCGAAGGCGATGTCGAGGCGCTGGGCGCGCGCGTCGCGTCGCGCGGGGTCCTGCTCGGCCCATGTATGGAGGTGTGGGAGGAGGTGGTCCCGGAGGATGGGGGGTGGGCCGTCGCGGTGGTCCTCCCAGGGGAAGAGGTCGTAGACGTTGGTCCAGCGCCCGGAGCGGGAGGCGGCGAGGGCGTCTTCCCGGCCGAGGGTGAGGTAGGCGATGGAGACGAGGCGCGGCGCGCCGTCGCGCTCGCGGGGGTCGCGGAGGCGGTCCCCGAAGGTGTAGAGCTGCTCGGCGTAGCCGAGGTGGATGCCGGCCTGCTGGAAGACGAGGTGGCGGAGGTTCAGCTCCAGGGTGGCGTGCTCGTCGCTGAGGGGGCCGAGGGGGAGCGCGCAGCAGGTGCGGGGGTCGGAGAGGGCGAGGTCGTCGGGGTCGGGGGTGACGGTGAGGACCCGGGGCGCGCCGTCGGTGACCGCGAGGACGACGGCGTTGAGGGCGAGTCGAGCGTGTGTGAGGAGCACAGAGATCACCTGGCGGTGGGGGCGGTGAAGCGCTGGAGGCGGAGGAGCCAGCCGCGGAGGGCGGCCTGGTGGCGGCACTCGCGCGGCCTGGGAGGCATGTCCTCGCAGCTCTCAGCGAAGGGAGGCTCGACGCAGGAGGCGTCGAGGAGTCGGAGGAGGTCGTCGGGGGTGCGGGCGCCGAGGGCGGCGGCGCAGAGGAGGTTGGCGGCGAGGGCGGGCTCATCGAAGACGACGAGCTTGCCGACGCGGCGCGTGGTGAGGAGGTCGTCGGGGAGGGGCGGGCAGGCGGCGCGGTTGAGGTCGGCGCTGGCGAGGAGGTCGAAGCGCCCGTCCGGGAGGCCGCGGGCGACGAGATCGGGGGCGCGGAGGGGCTCCCAGGCGTAGTCCATGCAGCTCAGACGGGTGTCGGCGCGGTGGTGGAGGACGAGATCGAGGCGGCCGTCGCCGTCGCGGTCCTCCAGGTCGGCGTCCTCGGGCTCGGGCAGGAGGGGGACGACGCGGTCGCCCTGGAGGGTGAGGAGGGTGAGGGTGCGAGCGGAGCCGCCCTCGGGGCCGCTCCAGCTCCAGGAGGCGATCAGCTCGGGGGTGCCGTCGCCGTTGAGGTCGGCGGCGCGGAGGTCGTCGGTGTGCTCGGTGGGGTCGCAGCAGACCTCCAGGGTGGGCTCCTCGGGGGTGAAGCTGGCGAGGGGGTGGCCGGAGGGGTCGAGGCGGAGGAGGCGCCAGGGCAGCTCGACGACGCCGCCCAGGCGCGGGTCGTCGAGCTGGATCGCCCAGGCGCCGCGCGGGTCGGGGAAGCAGCGGTCGAGGTCGGCGGCGAGCCTCCTGGCAAGGGGGAGGGTCTGGTCCTCGAAGGGGTTGTCGGGGTCGGGGAGGCGCGCGTCGAGGCGCTGGCGGAGGGCGGCGTTGTGGCGCTGGACCCCGGCGCAGGGGTCGGGCGGGGGCTGGGGTGGAGGGGGCGCCGCGGTGGGCGGGCCGATGAGGTGGGGCGGCGGCGGCGCTGCCGAGGTGCAGGCCGCCAGGGCGCAGCCGAGGAGGAGCCCGGCGACCCCGGAGGGTCGCCAGGCCAGGCCGCGCCCGCGGCGCTCACGCGCGGGAGTTCTTGAAGATGACCGTGCCGTTATCAACATGGAAGTCCATCTGGACGGCGAAGTGGAGGGACGTGGCGATGATCGAGCGCCCCTGATCGTCCTGTCGAATCACCGAGAGCCCCAGGTTCTCGATGATCCTGTGGCTGTCGTAGGTGTGCAGGGCCAGCTCGTAATCTCCGGGGAGGAAGGAGCCCGAGAAGGCGCCCGCGATGGAGGAGACGCACTCGCAGATGGCCTGGTAGGCCGCGCGGGTGCCATCGGTGATGTCAGGGAACTGCTTGAGGAAGACCATCGGCACGCGCCCCTGGAAGGCATCTCGCAGCAAGTTCAGCACAAACGTCAAGGTCGGGACCCACACGCCCTCCTCGCCGCTGATCGCCGCGAGCTGCTCCGCGAAGGCCAGGGCGAAGCCCTCGATCTCCTGGAAGTCCGCGCTGAGATCCCCGAGCGGCGAGCGGTCTGTCTTATACAGCTCCAGGAGGGGGAGGACGCGGGCCTCGGAGGTGGGGGCGTAGACGGGGATCACGAGGGTGTCCACGGAGAAGGCGGCGGGATCGCCGGGTTGCTGGGGTCCGCGGAGGACGCCGAGGGACTTCTGGAAGCCGAAGATCTCGCGCCCGCCCTCAGCGGCGACGCCGCTGTCCACCCAGAGGTAGGGCATATACCAGACGAGGCGCTCGGGGAAGAAGAGCGGCCCGACCTGGCGCCCGGCGACGAGGGGGACCCAGAAGCCGTAGTCCACCTCGCGGACCCAGCCGTCCTCGTAGCCGGGGAGGACCGAGCCCATGGCCTTGACGTCGGCGGCGACGAAGGCGACGAAGGGCCCCGCGGGCTTGTAGGTGGTGGAGCCGCCGAGGTTCAGCTCGCGGTTGCACATGGCCTCCAGCTTGGCGTAGTCGGCCTGGATGACGAAGTTGAACATGGTGGTGCCCCGGGCGAGGTAGGGCTGGAAGGCCATCATGTCGCCGGCGCGGCGGATGTAGGGGGGGAGCTGGGCCGGGGGGCGCGGCGGGGGGAGGGGCGGGATGGGCAGGGGGTTGGGGAGGGGGGTCTGGGGGAGCCACTCCCCGACGATGTGCTGCGGGTAGCCGCTCATCGCGCGGGAGGTGGACATGCCCGACTGGACGGCGCACTCGACGCAGCCTGCGGCGATGGAGGTGAGGAGCCAGTCCCCGGTGAGGAAGAGGGAGGGGTAGCCGGAGTCCTGGGCGCGGAGGCGGAAGGCGTTGCTGCCCGCGACGGAGAGGACGTAGCGGTCGGAGGGGTTCCAGACGCCGATCCAGAACTGGGCGTCGAAGCGGGCCGGCCCCTCGCGGTCGAGGGGATCGTGGAGCCAGGCCCAGTTGATGGACTCGGGGTCGTTGGTCTCGGTGGCGTTGGGGAAGAGGTGGCGCGGGTGCTGCGACCACCACTCGAGGGCGGCGAGCTTGATGCGCTCCTGCTGCTCGAAGGGGTAGGCGTGGTCGTCGCGGGGCGGGAGGGGGCGCTGATCCGCGATGGAGGAGGTGTTGTAGATGAGGGTGCCGACGGCGCCCTCAGGCCACGCCTCGTGGGGGAGGAGGTGGCTCATGTCGGCCCAGGTGTCGAGAGGATCGGCGTAGGCGATGCCGATGGCGGAGGGCATGGGCCAGCCGAGCTGCTCCAGCTCGGGGCGGAGCCAGACCTGGATGCCGACGGTCTGCGCGGTCTTGACGTTCTGGAGCATCGCAGCGAAGCGCGGGTTGTCGGCGGCCAGCTCCCCGCAGAGGTAGGGCAGCGCCCCCAGCCCGATCCCAAGCACCGCCAGATCAAAGTCCTGGCCTCGGCGCAAGACCTGCTGGGCGGGCGGCTGCCAGGTGCCCCACCAGTTCTCCAGGTTGTGGTGGCCGTCCCGGATGGCGTCGCCCTCCACGAGCTGCTCATAGCGGGGCCGATCCGGCCAGGAGGGGAGGCCCTTGACGTCCACGAGGGGCTGATACTCGGCGTCATCCTTGATATGCGCCTGTATATCGATATGAATCGTATCAATATCGCGTGCTGGCCCGGCGGAGAGGCCGAGGTGCTTGACTTGATTGAAGAAGCGGAACTTGACGCCGCGTCGCTTGAGGACCTCGTAGAGGGGCCCGAAGATGACGTCCCCCATGCCCGCCTGCATCTTGTAGAGGATGGCGCCCTTGTAGGTGAAGAGGAGGCGGAACATGCAGTAGAGGATGGTGCCCGCGCCGACGTTGGCGTGGCTGGCGTAGACGGCGTCGATGAGGGTGGTGACCGGGGGGGAGTTGACGGAGGAGGGCGCGGCGCCGTGCCGCTTGAGCCAGGAGCGGATGTCGGTGTTATCGACCTTGTACCAGTCTTCGTGGGGGAAGATGAGGCCATCGACGAGGACGCCGACGGTGATGGTGAGGGAGAGGTCGAGGAGGGTGAAGGCGCGGTTGATGACGAGGTTGACGTTGACGGCGTGCTCGACGCGCTTGGCGACCCAGCGCCGGAAGGCCTGGAGGAGCCAGGTGATGCGGTCAAGATCCTGCTGGAAGCCGACCTGCGCGAGGGCGTCGCCCTGGGTCTTCCGGCTCAGGTCGCGCAGGAGGCGCAAGGCGAGGTGGGCGAAGGTCGCCTCGATGTCGTGCCCGAAGGCTTCGAGGATGGAGGAGGCGACGGCGCGGAGGCGCCGTCGGAGGGCGTCCAGGACGTTGAAGGGGGTGGGGGTGGGGAGCATGACCTCGTCGATGAGGCTGCGGAGGTGCTCGGGGTCGAGGTCGTTGAGGAGGGAGAGGTCGTCCTCGGCGGCGGCCTTGGCGCCGAAGAGGTCGGGGAGGAGGGAGAGGAGGAAGTTGACGAGGCGCTCCAGCAGCTCCAGGGGGGTGGGGAGGACGTGTCCGTCGCCGGGGGTGCCGCTGTCCTGGGGGAAGTCGAGGGGCCAGTGGTGCCACTCGCCCTGGAAGAGCTGCTCCATGACGACGAGGTCATGCTTCTTGAAGGCGTCGGTCCAGGCGGCGAGGGGCTGATGGGGGTTACGTCCCAGCTCGCGGTAGACGTCGCGCATGAGGGCGAAGGCGTTCTCGTAGAAGCCGAAGAAGATGTGGAGCCCGTGCTCCTCGATGCGGTCGGCCATGTCGGGGTTGCGGCCGCTGGCGCCTTTGCCGCCGAGGCGCCAGCCCTGCTGGTAGACGGTGATGTCGAGGCGGCGCTTCCAGCCCGGCTGCTGGGTGAGGTAGTAGGCCGTGGTGAGGGCGGAGATGCCGCCGCCGAGGATGGCGATGCGCTTGGGGGCCTGGGACATGGGTTTCCTCCTGATCTCCGAGAAGCGGGCGAGAGCTGTCAGGAGGAGGGTAAGTCAGCGCTTAGTGTGATGCAAGGGAGCGCTGCGATTCAAGCTCCTGGAGGAGCCTGGAGCACTTGAGCCGGGTCAGCTCGTCGTGGCTCTGGGCGAGGAGGTGATCGCGGCGGGCGTCGTGTCTGGGGAGGGTGAAGGCGAGGTCGGCGCGGGCGGCGGCGATCTCCAGGGGCATGTTGAGGAGGAGGGCCTGGTCGAGGGCGCGCTGGAAGGCGCGTCGGGCGGGGGCGGTGCGTCCCTGGAGGACGAGGAGGCGTCCTTTGACGAGGCGGGCGGCAGGTCGTGCGAGGGGGAACATGAAGGCGAGGCGGTCGAGGGCGCTGGCGCAGCGCGTGGCGCGCTGCCAGGCCGGGTCGTTCCCATGGCGAGGTCCGCCGTGGGCGCGCACCTGGTCGAGGTAGACGGCGACGGCGCCGAGGTAGCCGTTGAGGGTGGAGAAGGCGGTGGGCTGGGTGGCGATGATGAGGTCGAAGGTGTTGTCGGCCCACTGGCGGGCCTCGTCGCGCGCGCCGAGGTCGAGGTAGGCCTGGGCGAGGAGGCCCTGGGTGATGAGCTCGGAGGCGGGGTCACCGAGGCGTCGGAGGCGTTCGAGTCCGTCGTGGAGGTGTTCGATGCCGCGCTCGGTCTGTCCGAGGGGGAGGAGGGCCCGTCCCATGGAGAAGATGCCCCAGGCGAGGTGTTGGGCGTTGTCGCGGCGCTGTGCGGAGCGCGTGACGAGGGCGAAGTGTTCGAGGGAGCCCTCGAAGCGCCCGGCGTAGAAGTCGACGTGGCCGAGGCAGGTGTGGATCAGCTCGAGGGTCTGGGGGTCGTTCTCGCGGTCGAGGACGTCGATGGCGTCCTGCAAGGCGAGGGAGGCGTGTTCGAGCTGGGCGTTGCCGATGCGTGCGACGGACTCCAGGACCTTGCAGAAGGCGAGGGCGTGGTGGTTCTGGGCGCCGGTGCAGGCCTGGTAGGCGCGCTGGAAGTAGCGGGAGGTGAGTTTTTCGAGGCGCAGGGTGTTGAGGGCGTAGCCGAGCCAGGCGAAGGGTGTGCCCTCGCGGTCGCGGAGGGAGGCCTCTTCTCCGAGGTTGACCGAGAGGAGGGCCATGGTGAAGAGGGCGGGGGCGTTGTTCTGGAAGTAGAAGCGCTCCGCGAGGAGCGAGGCGGCGTGGGCGCCTTCGCGGAGGCCGTCGAGGAGGGGTTCGGGGAGCTTCTTGCGGTCGAGCGGGGCGACGCCGGAGGCGTGGAGGGTGTGCTGCGCGGCGCGGTGGAGGAGGGAGAGGCTCCAGCCTGCGGCGGAGCTGGGGAGGGGGTAGCCGAGGAGGGTGAGGGCCTGTGCGGAGAGGTGTTCGGCGGCTTCGAGGTCCCCGAGGGAGAAGGCGGCGCGTCCGGCGCGTCGTGCCCAGCGCGCGCGTCGCGCGGGGGTGAGGTCCGCGCGGCGGGGGTCGAGGAGGAGGGCCTCTTCGAAGAAGCGTCGTGCGTCGCTGTAGGCGGCGGCCTGGAGGGCGCCCTCCCCTGCGCGTTCGAGGGCGTTGGCGAGGCGGTCGGGGACCTGGGCGACGCGCCAGTGGTTGACGAGGGCGGGGGCGTGGAAGTCGAGGCGTGGGTCGTTGCGGTAGAGGGCTTCGAGGGCCTCGGCGGTGGCGCGGTGGAGGTGACGGAGGTCGTCGGGCGCGATGCCCGCGAGGGCGCCTTCGCGGAGCTTGTCGTGGACGAAGCGGTAGTCTCCGGCGAGGGTCTCTTCGAGGATCCAGGCGGTGCGCAGCTCTTCGAGGGCGTCGAGGAGGGCGTCCTGGGGGATGTTGAGGAGGTTGTCGAGGAGTGCGGCCTCGACGTCTCGCCCGATGACAGCGGCGACCTGGAGGACGCGGAGGGTGCGGGGCGGGAGTCCGGCGAGGCGTCGCGTGACGAGCTCCTGGATGGCGCCGGGGAGGGCGAGGCGCTGGAGTGCCTCGGCGCGGGCGTGGAGGGTCCATCGTCCGGTGGCGTCGCGGCGGAGGAGCTGCTCTGCGACGGCGGTGCGGAGGTACTCTGCGACGAAGAAGGGGTTTCCTTCGGCGTGGTGTGCGAGGAAGGCGGCGAGCTCGGGGGGGGGTGACTTGACGCCGAGCATGTCCGCGATGATGGAGGCGACGGCGTCTTCGTCGAGGCGGGGGAGGAGGAGGCGATGCGCGCCGGTGGTGAGGAGGAGGTTGGCGAGCCCCGGGGGTGACTCTTCGACGCGGTAGGTGCCGACGAGGAGGAGGTTGTTGTGCTGGGCCCAGTCGGAGTCGAGCGCGGCGAGGAGGTCGAGGGTGATCTCGTCGGCCCACTGGAGGTCGTCGAGGATGAGGACGAGGGGTTGCTCTCGGGCGAAGGCGCGGAGCGTGGCGCGGAGGTCGCTGACGAGGCGTGCTCGCGCGACGTCTTCGGCGTCGGGGGGTGGTTCGGGGTAGGCGGCGAGGCCCGGGAGGCCGAGGAGCTGCGGCGCGAAGCGGGCGAGCCGCCTGCCGCGTGCGCCGAGGAGGACGTCGGTCTCGTCGGGGCCGCGCTCCCAGCAGCGGTCAGCGACGGCGGTGAAGAAGGTCTGGAGGGGGTGGAGGGGCGCGGCGCGGAGGGTGCCGCTCTGGGCGGCGAGAGGGAGGCACTCTCCGGTGACGATCTCGGGGTCGTAGAGTTCGAGGCGTCGGGCGAGCTCCATCGCGAAGCGCGTCTTGCCGACGCCGGACTCCCCGCCGATGAGGACGATGCCTCCCGCGGTCGGGTTGGAGGGGATCTCGTCGAGGAGCTTGGTGAGGCTCTGCTCTCGCCCGGCGAAGCCTGCGCGGTAGAGGTAGGGCCTGGGGGCTTCTGCGCCGGGGAGGTGGAGGCCGCCGCATGTGGCGAGGGTGGCGGCGACGCCATCGGCGTGGCCGGGTCGGTCGGCAGGGTTCTTGGCGAGGAGGGCGAGGATGAGCTCAGCGAGGGGATCGGGGAGGTCTTTGGCGAAGAGGCGGGGGTCCTGGGGTGGTGCGTGGAGGTGCTTGTGCATGACGACAAGCGAGCCGCGGGTGAAGGGGAGGCGTCCGGTGAGGGCCTCGTAGAGGAGGACGCCGAGGGCGTAGAGGTCAGCGCGTGCGTCGATGAGCTCGCCGCGGATCTGCTCGGGGGCCATGTAGGCGTAGGTGCCTGCGCGGAGGCCTGCGGCGGTGAGCGTCTCGCGGGAGCGTCGGGCGGTGAAGTGGGCGGCGAGGCCGAAGTCGACGAGGACCGGTCGGGAGCCTTGTTCGAGGAAGATGTTCTCGGGCTTGAGGTCGCCGTGTACGAGCCCGAGGCCGTGGATGAAGGCGAGGGTGTGGGCGACGTGGCCGAGGCAGGTGAGGAGGTCGTTGAGGGCGCCGTTGGCGGCGGGGGGGCGTTGTTCGGGCGGCGGGGGAGCGTCCTCGGCCTCGACGGGGCGTAGGGCGCGGAGCGCGGGTCGGCTGGCCTCGACGGGGGAGACCTGGACGGTGGGGAGGCTGCCGACGTCGCTGGGGTCTTGTTCCTGGGGGTTCCAGAGGGCGTCGAGGTGTCCGCGGAGGGTGTTGCCCTCCAGGAGGGGCATGGCGTACCAGGGGGTGCCGTCTTCGACGCCTGCGTCGAGGACGGAGACGACGCCGGGGTGGTGGATGCGCTGGAGGGCGTGGATCTCGCGCCGGATGCAGTCCATGCGTCGTCGGTCGGGGACGTGGACCGTCTTGATGGCGGCGGGGGTGTGCTTGAGGCTGTGGGTCGCGCTGTAGACGACCCCCATGCCCCCTCGTCCGAGGACATCGAGGATGCGGTAGGATCCGAGAAAGCGGAGCGCCTGCTCTGGCATGGCCGTCCTTGAGGGCTTTGGTGGTGCGACCCCTCCCTGGGGTTCACTCTAGTATGTTCTGCGCCCGGGTGTCACGTTCAAAGCGCGGTCGATCTATGCAGCGCTGGCTGCATAAAGCATAAAACGACCTATACAGTCATCCACTGGGCCAGCTCCAGGGGTGTGACGTGGGCGCCGCCGCAGACGATGACGGCGGAGCGGCCCGGTGCGGCGGCGTGTCCCTCGGGGTCGAGGGCGGCGGCGAGGGCGGCGCCGCAGGCGGGCTCGACGAGGACGCGGAGGTGTTCGGCGGCCCAGACGCAGGCGCGGAGGGCGGCGTGGTCGTGGACGAGGCAGGAGGTGACGGGGTGGCGCTGGGCGCGTCGCAGGGCCTCGGGTGCGACGGCGAGGGCGCCGAGGGAGCGCGCGACGGAGGAGATGGCGTCGAGGGGTCGTGGGGCGCCGTGCTGGAGGGCCCAGGCGAGGGAGTGTGCGCCGTGCGTCTCGACGGCGAGGGTGGGGACGTCCTCCCAGCCGACGTCGCGGAGGCCCTGGAGGACGCCGCAGAGGAGTCCGCCGCCGCCGACGCTGAGGAAGATGCGGTCGGGCTTCGGGGCCTGCTGGGCGAGCTCGTGGACGAGGGTGGCGTGTCCCTCCCAGAGATCGGGGTGGTCGAAGGGGTGGACGAAGGCGGCGTGGGGGTCGTCGGCTTCGCGGAGGGCGGCCTGGTGTGCTTCATCCCAGACGGCTCCGGTGGCGACGACGCGGGCGCCTTCGCGTTGGAGGAGGTGCTGGATGCGGCGGGGGGTGGTCTGGGGGACGAAGATGTCGGCGGCGAGCCCGAGGGCTCGGGCGGCGTAGGCGGCGGCGAGGCCGGCGTTTCCGCCGGAGGAGGCGATGAGGCGTCGGGCGCCGCGGGCGTAGGCGCGCTGGGCGAGGAGTCCGACGCCGCGGAGCTTGAAGGAGCCGGAGGGCTGGTGGGCCTCCATCTTGAGGAGGAGCTGGCCCTGGGTGGGGTGCGGGAGGGTGAGGGTGGGGGTGATGTGGTGGAGGGGGTTCATCAGAACTCGCAGCGATGC
>CAUJGC010000388.1 GCA_963169075.1 Myxococcota bacterium | reverse complement strand
GGGGGGGGGGGGGGTGGGGTCGGGGTCGCCGCAGGCTGCGAAGGCGAGGAGGGCGAAGGCGAGGAGGGCGACGGCGAGGAGGGGGTGGGGGCGCATGAGGGGAGGGCTCCGGGTGAGGGAGGGGAGGGGAGGCCTGGAGGGAGTGTGGCGGAGGCGCCGGGCGGAGTCAAAGCGCAGGCAGGCTTGAGCCGCAGCGGTGGAGGTGATAACCGGGGGTGGAGGCGCGCCGCGGCGGCGCGCGTTGGCTTGTGGAGGTGAAGAGGTGACGCTGCCTTTTGAGGTGCTGCTGCTGGACATCGAGGGGACGACGACCTCGATCTCGTTTGTGTACGACGTGCTCTTCCCCTACGCGCGGCGCGCGGTGGAGGGCTTCCTGGAGGCGCACCTGGAGGCGGTGGCGGCGGAGGTGGAGCTGCTGCGCCAGGAGGCGGCTGCGGAGCGCGCGCGGGGTGAGGACGCGCCGGAGATCCCGGCCTCGGGGGCGCGGGAGGCGATCGTGGCGGCGGCGGCAGCGAGCGTGCGCTGGCAGATGGAGCGGGATCGGAAGACGACGGGGCTCAAGGCGCTCCAGGGGAAGATCTGGCGGGAGGGCTACGCCGCGGGGGAGCTGCGCGGCCATGTCTTCGAGGACGTGCCGGGGGCGATGCAGGCGGTGGTGGAGGCCGGGGGGCGGGTGTGCATCTACTCCAGCGGGAGCGTGGAGGCGCAGCGCCTCCTCTTCGGGCACGCGGAGGGCGGGGCGCTGACGGGGTGGATCTCGGGGTACTTCGACACGACGACGGGGCCGAAGCGGGAGGCGGGGAGCTACGAGGCCATCGCGGCAGCGCTCGGGGTGGCGCCTGCGGCGGTGCGCTTCGTGACGGACGTGCTGGCGGAGGCCGAGGCGGCGGCGGCGGCGGGGATGCAGGTGCGCCTGAGCGTGCGGCCGGGGAACCCGCCGCAGGGGGCGCACGGGTTTGCGGTGGTGGGCTCGCTGGGGGCGGCGCTGGATTGACACCGGCGCGGATGCTGGTTTATGTGATGCGGCCCCGACCTGCGGGGCTTGTGCGCCCTGCTCCCGCGCTGCGCACGCGCTGGGGCGGTGTCAGGCGCGACTTGTCAAGGATGTGCGCAGGGTAAGAGAGGAGCAGGCCCATGGCCGCGACACGCGACGTGATGAAGTCAGCCCTGGTCGACCTCCGCGAGAGGTTGATCGAGCTGCGGAGGTATCTTTGACCCGGCTGGACGACAGGATCGCATCCGCGAGCTGGATGTTCTGAGCAGCGAGCCGGGCTTCTGGGACGACGCCGACCGGGCGCAGAAGGTCATGAAGGAGCGCACCTTCCTGCTGGGCCTGGTGGCGCGCCTGGACCAGGCTGGGAGCGCCCTCGACGATCTGGAGCTCTACCTGGAGATGGCGGGCGATGACGACGACGCTGAGTCGCTTCAGGCGCTCGGTGAGGCGGCCTCCTCGCGGGAGAAGGCCCTCGGCCTGATCGAGCAGATGGAGACGCAGCGGATGCTGGGCGGCGAGCACGACCCGGCGGACGCCATCCTCTCCATCAACGCCGGCTCGGGCGGCACCGAGAGCCAGGACTGGGCGGAGATGCTCCTGCGCATGTACCTGCGCTACTGCGAGCGTCAAGGCTACAAGGTCGAGATCACCGACATCCAGCACGGCGAAGAGGCCGGGATCAAGAGCGCCGAGCTGACCGTCAGCGGCCAGTACGCCTACGGGCACCTCAAGGCCGAGATCGGCGTGCACCGCCTCGTGCGGATCTCGCCCTTCGACTCGAACGCGCGGCGCCACACGAGCTTCGCCTCGGTGGCCTGCATCCCGGATCTGGACGACGCCATCGAGGTCGAGATCGACGAGAAGGACTTGAAGATCGACACCTTCCGCGCCAGCGGCGCGGGCGGTCAGCACGTCAACAAGACCGAGTCGGCCATCCGCATCACCCACCTGCCCACGAACGTCGTGGTGCAGTGCCAGAACGAGCGCTCGCAGCACAAGAACCGCGCCACCGCGATGAAGCTGCTCCGGGCCAAGCTCTACGAGCGCGAGGTGCGGGCGCGCGAGGCCGCCGCGGCGGTCGCCAACGCCACGAAGATGGACAACGCCTTCGGCAGCCAGATCCGCAACTACGTCCTCCACCCCTACCGCCTGGTCAAAGACCTGCGGACCCAGGTGGAGACGGGGAACACGGACGCGGTGCTGGACGGGGAGCTGGACTCCTTCGTGACGGCATACCTCCTGCAGGAAGGAGGCGCCGGCGGCGCGGCGAGCGCCGAGGCGTAAGCCTCGCGCCGCGCCGCGCGAGGCCCCCTCGCGCGGCGCGGCTTCACACTGTGGTGTTTCTGGACAACAGGCGGCGCGCAGGATGGCACTGATCGAGGTTGAGAAGCTCCGGAAATCGTTCGTCAAGGAAGGCAAGGAGATCCATGTCCTCCACGGCGTCGATCTCCAGATCGAGCGCGGCGAGATGCTCGCCGTCATCGGCAAGTCGGGCGCCGGCAAGAGCACCTTCCTCCAGGTCCTCGGGACGCTGGATCGCCCCTCCAGCGGCACCATCCGCATCGACGGGATCGATGTCTTCAACCTCCCCTCCAACCGCCTCGCCGCCTTCCGCAACGAGACCATCGGCTTCGTCTTCCAGTTCCACTACCTCCTCCCCGAGTTCTCCGCCCTGGAGAACGTCGCCATGCCCGCCCTCATCCACCGACGACCCCGCCAGGAGGCGCTCCGCGCCGCCGCAGCGCTGCTCCCGCGCGTCGGGCTCGGACACCGCCTCACCCACAAGCCCGGAGAGCTCTCCGGCGGCGAGCAGCAACGCGTCGCCCTCGCCCGCGCCCTCGTCATGAAGCCCCGCGTCCTCCTCGCCGATGAGCCCACCGGGAACCTCGACCTCCGCACCGGCGGCGGCATCCACGACCTCTTCGTCGAGCTCAACCAGACCCTCGGCATCACCATCATCGTCGTCACCCACAACCCCGGCCTCGCCGCGATGCTCCCCCGCCGCCTCCGCATGGAGGACGGGCGGCTGCTGGACGCCACCGCCGAGGTCGAAGCCTGGATCGCCCAGGAGACGGGCGCCGCCGAGGCGGCCCCTTGAACCCACCGGCCAGCCCATACACCACCCCCGGGCGAGCGTGGCAGGAGCGCCCCCGCTTTGTGTCGTCACCCCTGAGGAGCCCCGTGAGAGAGTCCACCCAAGAGACGACCCTCGCCTGGTGCTGGGCGCGCGCCCTGGCCTGGGCCGCCGCCGCGGCCTTCGCGATCTCCTGCCTCCTCGCGCCCGCACGCGCCCAGGCCCAGGAAGGCGAGACCGTCCAGGCCATCCGCGTCGAGGGCAACAAGAAGGTCGAAGCCGAGGCCATCCTCCGCAACGTCCGACAGCGCCAGGGCGACCCCCTCAGCTACGACCAGATCAGCCGCGACCTCCGCGCCATCTACGCCCTCGGCTTCTTCGAGGACATCCAGGTCGAGGCCCGCGACGAAGGCGGCAAGCTCGCCCTCCTCTTCCGCGTCACCGAGAAGCCCTCCGTCCTCCGCATCGCCTTCCAGGGCAACGACGAGCTCGACGACGACGAGATCAAAGAGGTCGTCAACCTCAAGCCCTTCTCCATCCTCGACGTCAGCGCCGTCAAGGCCAACGAAGAGAAGATCGAGCAGCTCTACGCCGAGAAAGGCTACTTCCTCACCGAGGTCCGCGGACTCGTCAACCCCGTCCCCGACAGCCCCGAGGAGGTCGAGGTCCTCTTCCAGATCGAAGAGCACGCCAAGGTCCAGGTCAAAGAGGTCAACTTCATCGGCAACGCCGCCATCCCCGGCGAAGAGCTTGAGCAGATCATGGAGACCCGACCCGGGAACTTCCTGAGCTTCCTCAGCGGCTTCGGCACCTTCAAAGAGGCCTCGTTTGAGGCGGATTTGAATAAAATTACAGCCTATTATTATAATAAAGGCTATATCCAGGTCAAGGTCGGCAAGCCGCAGGTCCGCCTCTCGCGGGACAAGGCCCACCTCTTCATCACCATCCCTATCGAAGAGGGCATCCAGTACTTCATCCGGGACGTGGAGCTGACCGGCGACTTCATCCGCGACAAAGAGGTCCTGGAGCGCCTGGTCAGCCTCAAGGGCGGCGACGTCTTCAGCTACGGCCAGATGCGCCAGGACGTGACCGTCCTCAAGGACATCTACCAGGACGACGGCTACGCCTACGCCAACATCAACGCCATCCCCAAGACCCACAAGGGCACCAACGAGGTGTCCCTCATCTACGACATCCAGAAGGGACGCAAGGTCTACTTCGGGCGCATCGAGATCGCCGGCAACGCCAAGACCCGCGACAAGGTCATCCGCCGCGAGCTGGTCATCCAGGAAGGCGAGCTCTTCAGCGCCACCAACATCAAGCGCTCCAAGGCCCGCGTCCAGCGCCTCGGCTTCTTCGAGACCCTCGACATCACCACCCGCCGCAGCGAGCGCGCCGACGTCATGGACGTCCTCGTCCAGGTCACCGAGCGCCCCACCGGCACCTTCCAGGTCGGCGCCGGCTTCTCCAGCGTCGAGAACTTCATCGCCACCGCCCAGGTCAGCCAGAACAACCTCTTCGGGCGCGGCCAGACCCTCAGCCTCCAGGCCACCCTCTCCAGCATCCGGACCCTCTTCAACCTCCGCTTCTCCGAGCCGTACTTCCTGGACACGTTCTGGCAGTTCAGCTTCGATCTCTATGATTTTCAGTACATATTCAATGACTTTACGCGCTCCTCCACCGGTGGAAACATCACGGTGGGCTACCCGCTGACGCAGCTGCCCTTCTTCCAGGACCTGAACCGCAAGTCGCCCTTCGACCTGGGCGACATCAGCGTGACCGGCACCTACACGCTGGAGGAGGTCGACGTGCAGCTGGGCGGCCTCAACGGGACGACGCGCCGCCCGGTGACCTCCTTCTTCCAGGGCGGCCTCACCAGCAGCGTGCGCGGCTCGGTCTTCTGGGACACGCGAGACAACCGCCTCTTCCCGACCTCCGGCTTCCTCCAGTCGGGCTCGGTGGAGATCGCGGACTCCTTCACGCTCAGCGAGAACGAGTTCATCCGCTGGACCGGGCGCAGCCGGTGGTACTTCCCGGTCTTCTGGGAGTTCGTCCTGAAGTTCAACGGCGAGATCGGCCTGGTGAACAGCACCAACCCCAGCCGCCCCGTGCCGATCTTCGAGCGCTTCTTCGTGGGCGGACCCAACTCGGTGCGCGGCTTCCAGCGCGCCCAGCTCGGCCCGATCCGCGAGGTGGGCGGCGACTCCGGCGATCCGGGCGCCCCCCTGAGCAACTTCAGCATCGGCGGCAACAAGCAGCTCATCCTCAACGCCGAGCTGGAGTTCCCGATCTTCACCGCAGTGGGCATCCGCGGCGTCCTCTTCGCGGACATGGGGAATGCTTTTGACGACGGTCAGGCTTTCTCCCTCACGCCGGATCTCTTCGCGGATCCGGAGAACAACTTCACCGACGTCCTCCGGACGACGGTGGGCTTCGGCGTCCGCTGGTTCAGCCCCATCGGACCCCTGCGCTTTGAGTGGGGCATCCCGCTGCGGCGGCTCCCCGGGGAAGACCCCCTGGTCTTCCAGTTCAGCATCGGCAACGCCTTCTGAGCCGCGCCCAGACACCGCGCGGCCTGGCCAGGACAGGTCGCTGCCTCGGGAGAGCCCGGGGCACCTTCGGATAGACACGGAGTAGAGAAGCAGATGAAGCGCCATATCCTCCTCGCCTTCGCGGGGGCCTTTGTGTTGATGAGCTCGGCCTTCACCCTCGTGCCGGCGGCGCCAGCCGAGGCGCAGCAGACCATCAAGCTCGCCTACGTCGATCTCCAGCGCGCCCTCAACGAGGTGGAGGACGGCAAGGCCGCCAAGAGCAAGCTCAAGAAGCAGTTCGAGTCCAAGCAGAAGACGCTGGACGGCAAGCAGGAGGAGCTGAAGAAGTACAAGGACAGCCTGGAGCAGCAGCTCAAGGGCGACGTCCTCAGCGAAGAGAAGAAGCGCGAGATGATGCTGGACTACCAGAAGCGCTTCTTTGAGCTCCAGAACACCTACGGCACCCTCCAGAAGGAGCTGGCCGAGAGCGAGGCCAAGGAGACGAAGAAGATCTTCGACAAGATGGCGAAGATCCTCAAGGACATCGGCCTCAAGGAGGGCTACACGGTCATCCTGGAGAAGACCGAGTCGTCGATCCTCTGGGCCCCGCAGTCGCTGGACATCACCGATCAGCTGATCCAGCGCTACAACTCGGGCGGCTGAGCCCGATGCGTCGCCTCGGTGAGCTGGCGGCTGCGCTGGGCGCGCGCCTGGCAGACGGCGCCTCGCCTGAGGCGCCGGTCCGTGGCCTGGTGACGCCTGAGGAGGCGTCGCCAGGCCACCTCTGCTTTCTCCGCGCCTCCTGGCGCGGCGCGCCGCCGCCGGGGGGCTGGGTGCTGGCGGAGGAGGGGGGCTGGAGCGGCCCGGCGACGCTCCGCGTGGCCTCCCTGGACGCGATCCTGCCCGAGCTGCTCGACCTCTTCTGGGAGGACCCCGACTCCTGGGGCGAGCCGCTGGTCCGCTGGGGGCAAGGCGAGGCGGCGCCTTCGGCGCGCCTCGCCTCGGACGTGGTCTTGCAGCCGGGGGCCCGGGTGGGGCGCCTGGCGGAGCTGGGGCCCGGGTGTGTCATCGGCGCCAACGCGGTCATCGAGGGGGGGGCGAAGCTGGGGGCGGGGTGCGTCGTCGCGGCGGGGGAGGTGGGCGGCCGCATCGCGACCACCACCTCCCGCCGCTCGCGCCGTCCGGCCGATCGCTTCCACGACGTCGCGGTGTTGAGCACCGAGCGGTAGAGGTAGGCACGGGGATGGTCGACCCGCCGCCAGCCCG
>CAUJGC010000387.1 GCA_963169075.1 Myxococcota bacterium | reverse complement strand
AGATCTTCTTGCGGGCGATGGTCTTGAAGATGGCGAAGCCGCAGGCGCGCCCGGTCTGGCAGGAGAAGGCCTTGAAGCCCTCGGTGACGGGGGTGCCGCAGCGGGGGCAGGGGCCGAGGGGCTTGGCGTCGGGGTCGGGGGGGAGGGCCTGGAGGGCGGTGGTGGTGTTGTCGAGGATCTCGCGGGTGAGGCGGGCGGTGAGCTGGCGGGCGTCGTCCATGAAGCTCTGTCGGGAGAGGTTCTTGTGGGCGATGGCGTTGAGGCGGGCCTCCCACTGTCCGGTGAGGCGGGCGGAGCGGAGGTCGGTGGGGGGGAGGGCGTCGATGAGGGCGCAGCCGACGGGGGTAGGGGCGAGGTTGCGTCCGTCGCGGGTGATGTACTCGCGCTTGAGGAGCATCTCGATGACGGCGGCGCGGGTGGCGGGTGTGCCGAGGCCGCTGTCCTTCATGGCGCGCTTGAGGGCGTCTTCGTCGAGGTCGTTGCCTGCGCGCTCCATGGCGCCGAGGAGGGTGTTCTCGCTGAAGCGTCGTGGGGGCTGGGTCATGCCCTGGTGGACGCGGGTGTCGGTGACCTCGGGGGTGTCGCCTTGCTGGACGGGGGGGATGGGGTTGTCCTCTTCGTCGGCGCTGGAGGGTTCGTCGTCGTTTTTGTCTTTATCTTTCGGGGCCTTGGGTGTGTTCTTGCGAGCGGGCTTCCAGGGGGGCTCGACTTCTTGCCAGCCGGGGTCGAGGCAGACGCGGCCGCGGGTGATGAAGAGGTGGGGCTCGACGACGGTCTCGACGCGCGTGGTGGCGAAGCGTGCGTCGGGGTAGAAGGCGGCGATGAAGCGGAGGGCGACGAGCTCGAAGATGCGGGCCTCGTCGCGGGAGAGGCGTTCGAGGTTGGGGGTGCGCCCGGTGGGGATGATGGCGTGGTGGTCGTTGACCTCCTTGTCGTTGACGATGCGGCGGGTGACGCGGAGGGGGAGGGAGGCGAGGAGGTGCTGGCAGAAGGGGGAGAAGGGTCCGACGTCGATGCCGCGGAGGCGGTCGGGGAGGGTGGCCTCCATGTCGGCGGTGAGGTAGTTGGAGTCGGTGCGGGGGTAGGTGATGAGCTTGTGGGTCTCGTAGAGGCTCTGGGCCGCGGCGAGGGTGGCTGCGGCGGAGAGCCCGAAGCGTCGGTTGGCGAGGCGCTGGAGGCTGGTGAGGTCGAAGAGGAGGGGGTGTCGCTGGGCGACCTCGCGCTGCTCGACCTTGCGGATGAGGCCGGTGCGGCCGTCGATCTCGGCGGCGACGGCCTCGGCGCTCTCGGCGTCGGTGAGGCGGTCGAGGAGGTCGGCGTCGGGGCCGTGGTGGTAGAGGCCCTCGTAGGGGCCAGCGGGGGCGAGGAAGGTGGCGAAGACCTGCCAGAAGGGCTCGGGGGTGAAGGCCTCGATCTCGCGCTCGCGGTCGACGATCATGGCGAGGGTGGGGGTCTGGACGCGGCCGACGCTGAAGAGGGTGCTGCGCCCGCCGCCCTGGCGTCCGAGGAGGGTGAGGGCGCGGGTGGCGTTGAGGCCGACGAGCCAGTCGGCTTCGGAGCGGCAGCGGGCGGCGTCTGCGAGGGGCTCGTAGTCGGCGCCGGGCTTGAGGCGTCGCCAGGCGTCGCGGATGGCCTGGTCGGTCATGGAGGCGAGCCACATGCGCTGGACGGGTTTTTTGCAGCGGGCCAGCTCCAGGGCGTAGCGGAAGATCAGCTCGCCTTCGCGTCCTGCGTCGCAGGCGTTGATGACGACCTCGACGTCTTTACCGTGGAGGAGGTCTTTGAGGTCGCGCCAGTGGGAGAGGGTGCGGGCGATGGGTCGGAGCTTGAAGGTCTCGGGCTGCATGGGGAGGGTGTCCGCGCGCCAGGCCTTCCAGGCGGGGTCGTACTCGGCGGGTTCGACGAGCTCTGCGACGTGGCCGAGACACCAGGTGACGCGGAGGCCGTCGCCTTCGTAGCAGGCGCCGCGCTTCTGCTTGGCGCCGAGGACGCGCGCGATGTCGCGCGCGACGGAGGGTTTTTCGGTGACGATGAGCTTCAAGGTGAGCCTCCCTGGCTGGTCCCCTGAGCAGGATAGCTCAGGTGTTGGGTGGATGCCAGCATAATGTTCAGCCGTCCAGGGCGCGGCCACGCTTGCTTGATGTTTGTTACCTTGAATTTACGCTAGAGAGAGATCTATATGCGCCATAGGTGCATCTTTATCCTCGTGTTTGCGCTGCTCCTCCCGGCGCGCCGCTGACGGTCTTCGGGCGAGACGCCGAAGCGAGCGGTCGCTCTCCGACCTGGTCCGCGCTCTTCGAGCTGGACTCGGACGGTGACGGCCTCACCAACGGCGAGGAGCTGGGCGATCCGGAGGGGCTGTGGAGCATCGGGGACCCCAACCCGGCGGGGGACATCAGCGATCCGAACGACCCGAACGATCCCGGCGAGGGCGGCGATCCGACGACCGACGACACGTCGCTGATCCCCGCGCAGCAGGGCAGGGGAGGGCGTCGGGGCGGGGCAGGATCGCAAAGATTGCGATCCATCCCCGCTTCGCTATCATCGGGGAGCAACCTCGGGTTCTCGCCCGACCTCACCCCGGAGTGATCGCTCATGCAACGCCTCTCTGTCCTCGTCCTCGCCCTCCTGGGCCTCGCCGCGCTCGCCGCGCCGGCGGAGGCGCGCAGCTTCCGCGTCAACCAGATCCCCAACAACACCTTCGGCTGCGCGCTCTGCCACGTCAGCCCAGGCGGCGGCGGGATGCGCACCTCCTTCGGTGAGGACGTCCTCGCCAACCTGAACGGCGACGACGCGGACTGGTCTGCGCTCTTCGACATCGACTCGGACGGTGACGGCTTCACCAACGGCGAGGAGCTGGGCGATCCGGAGGGGATGTGGAGCATCGGGGACCCCAACCCGGCGGCGGAGATCACCTCCCACCCCGGTCAGGCCGACGACACCCCCGAGCCCCCCGAGCCTGTGGACACCGACGGCGACGGCGTGAACGACGACGAGGACAACTGCCCCGAGGTGGACAACCCCGACCAGGCCGACTCCAACGGCGACGGCGTGGGCGATGCCTGCGAGCATCTCCCCAGCGATCACGACGAAGACAACGTCAACGACGAGATCGACAACTGCCCCGAGGTCGCCAACCCCGTTCAGGAGGACAGCGACGGGGACGGGATCGGCGACGCGTGTGACGATGAGGCCAACAACGGCAACAACGCGGTCAACAACAACGTCAACAACAACGCCGGCAACAACAGCGCCGGCAACAACAGCACCGGCAACAACAGCACCGGCAACAACAGCGCCGGCAACAACAACGCCAACAACGGTGCTGGCGGTGGGGACTCGTCGTCATCGGATGATGATGGCTGCTCGGTGACGCCGGGGCAGAAGAGCGCCTCCAGCCTCTTCCTGGCGCTGGGCGCGCTGGGGCTGTGGATGGTGCGGCGTCGCCGCGCGTGACCCCCGTTGCGCTCCCACCCGCGCTCCAGCCCCTCGTCGCGGCCCTCGCGGCGGCGGGGCTGGAGCTGGCTGCGCCGCTGAACACCGCCTGGTATGACCAGGCGGTGGAGCCTGCGCTGCGCCTCCCGGCGCGCGCAGGCTGGCCTGCGCGCCCCGAGGGGCGCCTGGCGCTCCTCGTCGGCTCGGCCCGCGGCGCCTGGGATGCCTTCGCAGCAGCCTGCGCCGCCTCGTCTCAGCTCACCACGACCCCCGATCCGTTCGACACCTGGGTGGAGGAGGTCGTCCTGGGCGTCCTCGCCGCGCACAGCCCGGCGTCGCTCGGGGCGCCGGCGCTGGGCTGGGCGCGGGTGGGCGCGCCGCGCCTCATCGCTTTTGGCCGCCTGGCGGTGGCGAGCGGCGCAGCGTGGCTCGCGCCCTGCCACCTGACGATCCACCCCGAGCTGGGGCCGTGGCACGCGTGGCGCGCGGTCCTGGTCTGGGATCAGTCGCCGCCGCCCGGGCCGCCGCCGCGCCTCGAAGATCCCTGCGGCGCCTGCGCGACGGGCTGCGCGCCCGCCTTCCAGGCGGCGCTGGACGCCCAGGCCGAGGGCCTGGGCTGGCTGCCGCCCCGCGACGCCTGCCCGCTGGGGCGAGGCCACCGCTACGCGTCAGACGCGATCCTGTATCATTATACCGGTGAGCGCCGCTGGCTCCCTCAGCGCGATCCGTCGGGCTGAGGCTCCCCGTCCAGCAGCTCGGGAGGCGGCGCGGTGGCGGCGCGCTCGCTGATGCGCTGGAGCACCTCGAAGAGCTCGGCGGCGCCGATGGTGTCCGCGCCAGGGTGGATGTCCACCCCCGACTCGCGCAGGTGCTCCGCGACCTCGGGGTCGAGGTCCACGCTGCGCTTGAGGGGCTGTTCGGGGCGGTCGGGGAAGGGGATGATGGTCGCCATCGCTCGTCCTGGGCCGGGGCGCTGCACGCGCCGATGTGCTGCTATGATGTATAGACTACAAAGGCGTTCGGCGCAAGCGCAGGGCCACGCCGAGGACGCCCTCCATCCAGCAGCACACGCGGCGCGGCTCAGCGGCGGCGCTGGACGGTCTCGGCGGGGGCGTTGTGGTGGAGGCGATCCTCAAAGCGGCGCAGCTCATCGTGGGCGTGGTGCGGGGCGCCGAAGTCCAGCTCGCGGTGGGCAGCGGCCAGCTCGGGATCGACCTCCTCCGCCAGGGGCTCCTCGGTGACGCGGCGCTCCACGACGACCTCGCGGCGCTCCAGGCCAGCCCGGGCGGGGTCCTCGCTGACGATCGTGCCCATGATGTGATCGGCCAGGAGGCGACCCTCACCGAAGAAGAGGAGGGCGAGATCCACGAAGAAGAGGATGACGGTGGACCACATGAGCCAGCGGATCGCGTTGCGGGCCATGGCGATCCAGGGGGTGACCTCCCGCCCGTCCACCCGCATCAGGCGGTGCCCCAGGGCTGCGCGGCCCAGCGAGCGCCCGGCGCCCAGCGTGCAGTCGTGGAGCGTCGCGTAGATCAGCGAGGCGATGGTGCCGCCGATGAAGGTGAAGACCACCGAGAGGAGCGAGGTCAGCGCGAAGTAGACCAGCAGGTCGATGCCGAAGGCCCCGATGCGCCGCATCCGGTGGGCCGGGATGGGGCGCGGGAGGGAGAGGGAGCGCACCACCTCGGTGCGGCGGATGTAGGTGCTGGTGGTCGTACTCAAGGCGTGCTCCCTGGGTTGAGGGGACGCGGCAGGCGGCCTACCTGCGCGCAGACAATCTGCCCCTCAACCCAGGAGGCCGCGCCTTTATTCCCGCGCTCTACTGCGCCAGCACCTCGCAGATCGCCGCGCCGCACGCGGCGTCCAGCTCCACCGTCTCGCACGCCCCGGCGCTGCACTCCAGGAAGCAGGCATCCCCCGGCCCGGGGCGCGGCGCGCAGGCGAAGCCCTCCGCCTCGTCCGGCGCGCACGTCCCTGCGCCGCCGCACTCATTCCCGTCCCGGCACGCCGCGCCGACGGGGAGGATCGCGCGGCAGCGCAGCGCCCCGAAGTCGCAGTACGCCCCCGCCGCGCACTCGCTGTCGTTGGTGCACGCCTCTCCAGGGGCGACCCGCTCCACGCAGGTGTTCTCGCCGTCCTCTCCGAAGCGGCACCCCAGCCCCTCGACGCAGCGCGCGTCCTGGCTGCACGCCTCGCCAAGCCCCGGCAGCGGCGCGCATGCGCGCTCCCGGCACCCCGGCCCCTCCCCGACGCACCGGCACCCAAGCCCCTCCGCGCAGAGGAAGGGGCCGTATACGCCGAGCGCGCACGCCTCTCCTTCCTGCGGGAGCGCCTGGCATGTCATGTCATCAAACCTGCACGCCAGCCCCTCCTGGCAGTAAACGCCGTCCGCGCAGGGCTCCCCCAGGCCGCCCGCCAGCGCGCAGCGCCCCTCCTGACACACCTGGCCCGCGCCGCACGCCTCCGCGCTCCCGCACGCCTCCCCAAGCCCCGCCTCCACACACTCCCGGCGCCCCGAGCGCACCACGCACCGCGCCTCGCCGCCGCACTCCGCTCCCCCCGGCGTACACGCTGCCGCCTCCGGCGCCGCGCAGCGCCCCGCCGCGCACGCCAGCCCCGCCGCGCAGCCCGCATCCCCGTCACACGCCGCCCCCACGACCCCGGCGGGCTCCGCCGCCGCCAGCCCGCACCCCGGCGCCTCGCACCCCGCACCCGCGCCACCCCGCACGAAGACCCGCTCGCAGAGCGCCGCCACCTCCTCCGTCACCTCCGGCAGCCCGCACGTCCTCCCCAGCGCCGCCACCTGCCCCGCCAGACACCCCTCCAGCGCCGCGCCGTCCATCCACACCCCACCCTCGGCCACCGCCTCCGCGATGGCCGCCCCCAGCAGGCGCCGCGCACGCGCCTCCCGACGCGAGACACACCCCTCCAGCGCCGCCGCGTTCGGGCACCCGCACGCCTCCACCCGCGCGCACTCCGCCGCCGCCAGCGGCCCCACCCACCGCGCCTCCACGCACGCCTCCGTCTCCGCCTGCGTCGCCTCCTCCAGCGCCCAGCTCGACCCGCAGACCTCGCCGCCCACCTCGCCTGGCGCGTCGGGCTCCTCTGCGGACACGTCCTCCCCGGCGTCCGCCGCGCCGCCAGCGTCCACCCCACCCGACCCCGACCCGCCACGCCCTCCGTCGCCGCAGCCCACCAGGCCGAGCCACGCCGCCAACACCACCCCACACCACCGCCCGCGCTCCATCACCGCCTCGCCCTCCAGAAAATGCGCGCCCAACGCAACGCGCCCTGCGCCCTGTCGATAACAGCTCCGACGCGGCCACCGACGCCTCGTCCGCACCACCCACGCGGAGCCACCACGCCATGACGATCATCGCTGTCCTCTACCACGAAGTCCAGCTCCTCACCGACCGCCGACGCCCCCTCATCACACGCCACGCCCTCCCCACCCTCCAGCGCGCCCTCCGCGAAGCCGTCGAGCAGACCTCCTCGCGGCTCCTCCGCGTCGATCCCACCCCCGAGCGCCTCCGCTTCTGCGTGGACCTCTCCCTCTACATCGCACCGAGCGCGCTCGTCCAGCTCGCCATGACCCTCACCGCCCAGGCCGCCCGGGACGCGGGCCTCCTCCGCCCCCTCGACGGCCCCCTCTGGGACCCCGCGTTCCAGATCACCACGCTCCAGCACGACGCCGTCCTCGCCCCGCCGCGGCGCGATCCCTTCGCCACCCAGCCCCCCGGCACCCCCGAAGACCCCGACCTGACCCTCCTCCTCCCCAACGCCGCGACCCGACACGCCCGCGCCCCGCGCGACACCACCCTCATCGACCCCCGGGAGGTCGCCGGGCTGCGCCTCCAGAGCCACGGCAACCCCGCCGAGCCCAAGCCCGACGCCCCGCGACGCCCCAGGGAGCACAACGACTTCGACGCCCCCACCGTCTGCAACCCCTGGTCCTGGCCTACCTGAGCGACACGCGGGTGACGCAGGATCGACGCCGCGCCGATTGACAGCAGCCCTCCCTTCTGGCTACGCTGCTCCAGGCAAGCGTCCTGAAGAAACGCCACACACCTCAAGGGGTTGGCGACACCGGGTGACACTTGTTGGCGCGTAGCTGCGCCGTCCTGTGACGCCCAGGGGCCCAGGCGTCATGACGCGACCCATCCCGCATGGGTCTGACCCGTGAGCTGACATGTCCGCCGCCGAGAAGCCCGCGATCGATCTCCCCCTCGCTGACCCCCACGACAACCTCCCCCAGCCCCACGCCCAGACCGCGACCGGCTTCCACCGCTTCCTGGAGGTCGCCTGCACCTTCCTCTTCCCCTTCGCCCTCCTCGTCACCTGCTGGCCCGTCGGCACGACGCTCTACAACCAGGAGCTCCTCTGGCTCGGCGCCATCATGATGCCCCTGGCCTGGCTCGCCTCCGACGCCTTCACCGGCACCATCCACTGGATGTTCGACACCTATTGGTCTGAGGACACCCCCATCCTCGGCAAGAACTTCGTCCAGCCCTTCCGCGAGCACCACGTCGCACCCAAGAACATCACCCTCCACGACATCCCCAGCACCGTCGGAAACTCCTGCATCCTCGGCATGATGCTTCAGCCTGTCCTCCTCCTCTGGGCCTTCCTCGCCCCGGACTCGGTGGTGTCGGCCCTCGCCATCATCTTCATCTCCCTCACCTTCTTCGGCGCCGCCCTCACCAACCTCTTTCACAAGTGGTCCCACGCCGACGACAACCCCGGCATCGTCCGCGCCCTCCAGGCCTCCGGCCTCATCCTCGGCCCCAAGCACCACAAGATCCACCACACACCCCCCTTCGACACCTACTACTGCATCACCTGCGGCTGGATGAACCCCGTCCTCGCCAAGCTCCGCTACTTCCGCGCCCTGGAGCGCGTCCTGGGCTGGGTCGGCATCCAGCCCAACATCGAGCGCTGACCGCTGTCAGCAACCCGCCGCCTCGCGCCTCCTCCTGCGCGGCGCACCTCGCGCCGCGCATCCCCAGGAGCCCGCCCGGCATGACCACGCCGACCTACGGGTTCTCCCTGGGGTGAATCACCTCAAGGAGGCGCCGCGTGACCGCTCAACCCAATCGCTTCAACTTCGTCTTCTCCCTCGGCCTCGTCGCGATCTTCCTCGTCCTCGCCGCCTGGTTCGGCCTCAACGCCTGGGAGGGCTGCCAGCACCAGCGCGCCCTCCTGGAGCTGGATCAACGCCTCATCCAACGCGAGCTTGACGATCACCGCGAGCAGCTCCAGCAGGCCCGCCGCCTCCTCAGCGACGCCGAAGACCAGCTGAGCCACCTCGACACCGCCCTCCCCACCCTCGCTCAAGCCAAGCGCGACGCTGAAGAGGTCCTCGCCGCGCGCCAGGAGGAGCGCGACAAACAGCAGACCGCCCGCGACGACCGCTACGCCGACGCCATCGCCAAGCTCACCCCGCTGAAGCAGCGCCGCGACGATCTCCAGGCCAGGCTCCCCGACGTGGCCTTCTCCGAGACGGGCGAGATCCTCAGCGTCGAAGGCGGGCTCTTTAAAGATATATGTGACTTTTTGGATGGTTTTGCTGGTGAATTTATAAATAAAGTGCTGGGCGACAAGTGCTTCAAGGCCCAGAAGGGCGCGGAGGATCTCCAGCGCCTCTACCGAGCCTGGGAGGGGGCCCAGCAGCCCCTCCGGGACGCCGAGGTCCGGCTCATCCAGGCCAAAGAGCAGCTTCAGGACGCTCAAAGCGACCTCCGGGAGCGGGCCGCAGCCCTGGAGGGCGCCCTCGCAGATCAGCAGGAGCAGCGTCGGCTCAAGGAGGCGGGCGCCCGACGCCTCCAGGAGCTTCAGCAGCGGGCCGAGCCGCTGGAGCGCGAGGCCCGCGCCGTCGCCGAGCGCTCCGTGTTGAGCTGGGTCGCCCTCCATGACGTGGCGCTCCTCTTGCTTTGCCTGGCGGGGGCGCTCCTGGCCGCAGCCCGCGCCTCTCAGCTTCGCCGCCCTCAACACGCCCTCCGCCTCCCCCCGCAGGGGCGGACGACGACGGAGCGGCCGGCGACGGCCGACCCCGCCGTAGCCTTCACGGACAACGGCGCGACGGTGCGGCTGGGGGAGGGCGAGCGCCTGGAGGTCGCCCAGGCCTTCGTCAAGACCGCGCAGACGGGGCAGCGCCTCCTGCCCGCGGCGCCGTGGGGCGCGCCGCTGGCGCGCCTCGTCCATGGACGCTACTGGCTCTCCCGGATCGAGGGTACGGGTGAGGAGATCAAGCTGGTCGGTGACACGCCGGGCGCGGGCTCCTTCCATCGCTTCACCCTGGCGGCGGGGGAGCGCGCGGCCTTCCGGGTGGGAGCGCTGGCCGCGATCCTGCTGCCTGCGGACGCGCCGCTCCAGCTCCGCACGCGCCTGGACACGCTGCGGCGGCTGAGCTGGTGGGGCTCGGGCCTCCTCCTCCCCGTCGAGATCACCGGCCCGGCGACCTTGATCCTCTACGGCGTCCACTTCGAGGCCGCGCAGGAGGCGGACACCTACCTCCCGGAGCAGCTGATCGCCTGGGACGCCGCCGCGACCCTCCAGCTCACCCCGCGGCGCCCGGTCAACTGCTGGGAGCACCTCCGCACCGCCGCCGTCTTTGATAACGTCATCCAGGCCCCGGCCGAGGCGCGCGCGCGGGTCCAGCACCTGCGAGGCGAAGGCGCGAGGCGAGGCGCGCTGGTGAGCGTGCTGCGTCATGTGGTGCTGGGGATCCTGCTCGTCGCCGCCGTCGTCTTTGCATGGGAGCTTATCGGGTGACATAAAGGGGAGGCTGGGGTCTCGGGCTGCCTCCGGCGGCTGGGGTCGCGACCCCAGCCCCCCTTCTTGACGGAGCATGGAGGCGCTATGCGGCGGAGAGAGCAGCTTGTGGACTGGGCTGTGGTGGTGGCGTCTGGCTGCGGCGTGGAGCGGTCCTCCACCGCCGAGCGCGCCGAGCTTGAGGACTACATCTACCCCTATCCCACGGGGCTCTACGTCTGCCCGCGGGCGGGCTCGCTCTCGCCGGAGGAGTGCGCGCCGCCGCAGGACGCCGCCCCGGTGCAGGCCCTGGAGTGGCTGGAGCTGCGCCTGGTGACCCGGCTGGGGGCGACGCCGCGCGGCGTCTGCGCCGCGACCTGGCGCTTCCGCGCCGACGGCGCGACGCTGGCCGAGGCGCAGGTGCGGGTGGACGGCCTCCCCGACGCCGTGCGCACGGGCTCGGTGCCGCTCCGCGGGCTCCCGGAGCAGGTCGCGCAG
>CAUJGC010000386.1 GCA_963169075.1 Myxococcota bacterium | reverse complement strand
GTCTGGTTTCGGGAGGCCGCCGGCGGCCAGGGGTCAGCGACCCCTGGACCCCCTTGTTTCAACCCTCAGCGGAGCGAGCGGATGCGGGTGGTGAGCTGGAACGTGAACGGGGTGCGCGCGGCGGCGAAGAAGGGGCTGTCAGCATGGATCGCCAGGGAGCAGCCCGCGATCCTGGGTCTCCAGGAGACGCGGGCGACGCTGGCGCAGTACCCGCCGGAGGTGCGGAGCCCGCCGGGGTATCACGGGGCCTTCGCGGTGGCCGAGCGCGGTGGCTACAGCGGGGTCGCGCTCTACGGGCAGGAGCCCCCGGCGGAGGTGGTGACCTCGCTGGGGGTGCCGGCGTTCGACGCGGAGGGGCGCTTCGTGATGGGGCGGTGGGGGGAGCTGACGGTGGCGAGCGTGTACTTCCCCAACGGCAGCGGGAAGGACCGGGACAACAGCCGCATCCCCTTCAAGCTGGACTTCTATGCGTGCGTGCTGGAGCTGCTCCAGCCTCGGCTGGAGCGGGGAGAGCAGGTGCTGGTGATGGGGGACTTCAACACGGCCTTCGCGCCGGTGGATCTGGCGCGGCCGCGTGAGAACGTCGAGAACAGCGGGTTTCGGAGCGAGGAGCGGGAGGCGCTTGGGGCGTGGTTCGCGCGGGGCTGGGTGGACACCTTCCGGCACGCCCACCCGGAGGCGACGGGGCGCTACTCGTGGTGGAGCCAGCGGCAGGGGGCGCGGGGGCGCAACGTGGGCTGGCGCATCGACTACGTGCTGGCGTCACCGGCGGCGCACAGCCGGGTGCAGGAGGCGTTCATTCAGGACGACGTGCTGGGGTCGGATCACTGCCCGGTAGGGGTGGAGCTGGGGCCTTGAACGGACAACGCCCGCTCCGGGGGGAGCGGGCGTTGCGCCGATCACTTGTTGGCCGAGGCGGCGCGGGCGCGCTGCTCACGGGCCTTCTTCTTGTTCCGGCTGACCTTGCGCTTCATCTTGAGGCTGCGGCGGCGATCTCCACGTGCCATAGGGGCTGCTCCGTAATCTTCGTGAGAAGAGGTGGGGTAGGGTAGGGGTGGGAGCGCGGGTGCGCCCCCGGTGACGTCGCTGCGCCTCAGTAGGTGGCGCGGCGGACGGAATCAGCGAGGCTGTCGAAGTCCTCGTAGGCGACGTTGCGCCAGATGATGCTGTCGGCGCCCTCTTTGAGCTTGAGCTTCTCGGTCTGCTTGATGAGGAAGTCCGCGACCTCCTCCGCCGAGGCCATGGGCTTCTCCTGCGTGAGGTTGGGCTTGGCGTCAGCCGCCTTGCGCAGGTGGGCGAAGTACTTTCCGTAGCGCTGCTCTGCTTCAAACTTGTAGGTGGCCATGAGCACTCCTGCAGGGTGGGGAAGCGAGGCGGCGCGACGGCTGGGAGCCGCCGCGCGCGACCAACGGGACAACGGGTGGTTATATGCCGAGAAGCGGCGCCTTTGTCAAGCGCGGCCCAGGCAGGCGAGGTAGCGGCGCACGGTGTCGCGGAGGCCGTAGATGAGGGCGTCCGCGATGAGGGCGTGGCCGATGGAGACCTCCAGGAGGTGTGGGGTGTGCTGGGCGAAGAAGGCGAGGTTGTCGAGGTTGAGGTCGTGGCCGGCGTTGAGGCCGAGGCCGCGCTCGGCGGCGCGCTCGGCGGCGCGTCGGTAGGGTGCGAAGACCTGGTCGCGGCGTGGGGTGGGGAAGGCGGCGGCGAAGGCCTCGGTGTAGAGCTCGATGCGGTCGGCGCCGAGGTCGGCGGCGCGGTCCACCTGCTCGGGGTCGGGATCGAGGAAGAGGGAGGCGCGGACGCCGGCGTCGCGGAGGCGCAGGAGGGCGCGCTCGACGACGGCGGTGCCTTGATCGAGGCGCCAGCCTGCGTTGGAGGTGAGGACGTGGGGCGGGTCCGGGACGAGGGTGCACTGGGCGGGTCGGACCTCGCAGACGAGATCGAGGAGGTCGTCGGAGGGGTAGCCTTCGATGTTCAGCTCGACGGTGAGGTGCTGGGCGAGGGTGAGGACGTCGTCGCGTCGGATGTGTCGCTCGTCGGGGCGGGGGTGGACGGTGATGCCGTCGGCGCCCGCGTCCACGGCGAGGAGGGCCATCTGGAGGACGCTGGGGAGGTCACCGCCGCGGGCGTTGCGGAGGGTGGCGACCTTGTTGACGTTGACGGAGAGGCGGGTGGGGTGGGTCATGGCGTGTGGGGTCACAGCTCGCGTTCGACGGCCTGGAGGAAGGCCTCGGGGGAGGGCTCACCGACGTAGCGTCGGCCGTTGATGAAGAAGGTGGGGGTGGAGTTGACGGCGGCGTCGTTGCCCTGCTTGACCTGCTTCTGGACGAGGTCCTGGATCTCGGGGCTCTTCCAGTCCTTGGCGAAGGTGTCCATGTTGAGGCCGAGGCCCTGGGCGAACTCCAGGATCTTCTTTTCGGAGAGCTGGGTCTGGTTATCAAAGAGGAGATCGTACATCTCCCAGAAGCGGCCTTGCTTGTGCGCGGCGAGGGCGGCGGTCGCGGCGAGGGTGGAGTGTTGGTGGAAGGAGAGGGGGAACTGTTTGAAGTAGACGGCGACCTTGTCGGGGTGCTTCTGGTGGGCGGCCTTGATGAGGGCGCGCGCGCGGCTGCAGAAGGGGCACTCGAAGTCTGCGAACTCGACGATGACGACCTTGGCGTCTTTGTTGCCGAGGACGGGGGTGTTGGTGAGGTCGAAGGTGTAGACCTTGAGGGCGGTCTCGATGAAGTTGCCGACGGCGTCGAGGGAGTCTTTTTCGGAGAGTCCCTCGTGGAGTGAGCGCATGCCCTCCTGGGTGGCGCGGACGGCGAGCTCGCAGCGTCCGGCCTGCTTCTGCATGCACTGGTGGAGGGACTCGGCAGACTGGGGGCAGGGGCAGAGCTGGGCCTTGTTGATGCGGACGAGGGCGCCGCGCAGCTCGGGCTTGAGGAGGCCGAGGGGGATGTCGGGGTAGAGGTCGGTGGGGACGCCCTGGTCCTGGACGGGCTCGACGGCCGCGGAGCCCGGCGCGACGGAGGCAGGGGTCTGCTTCTCCTGGATGGGGGCCGAGGCCTGGGCCTCGGGGGTGGGCGCGGCGACGGCGGGCTCTCCAGCGCTGGGCTCGCAGGCGGCCAGCGCGCCGCCCGCGAGGAGGAGCCCAAGGAGGAGGCCGAGAGAGGCGCGACGGAGAGAGGGGAGGGCGGTCATAGGTGGGCCAGGGCAGGGGGTCGTCGGTGTTGGAGGCGCCAGGAGGGCGCGACCAGGAGCGCGAGGCGCTCGCACGGCCAACAGACTATAGGTCGGGCCTCATTCCTGGGCAAGGTTCTGCGACGCGTCGCGTCACTCTTGCGGCGGTGGGGTTGGCTCGCTACGCTGGCTGGCGCAGGGCCACCTGGGCTGTAGCTTCGTTGAACATCAACTCCAGAATGTCCAAGATGAAGAGATATATACGCCTCGCCTCGATACCCTGGCTGCTTGTCGCGTCCGGGGTGGGCTGCAACGCGTTCAGGGATGTGGATGAAGTGCAGCTTGCGCCGTCCAACCCGGCCAACAACAGCGCTGCGAACAACTCGCCAAACAACTCGCCAAATAACTCGCCAAACAACTCGCCAAACAACTCGTCAAATAACCCCGTCAACAACAACCCCAACAACCCTGCCAACAACAACCCCGTGGTGGATCGTGATGGCGATGGTGTGCTGGATGATGAGGACAACTGTCCCGACACCCCCAACACCGATCAGGCCGACAGCGACTCCGACAGCCTGGGTGACGTGTGTGATCCCGATGTGATCTGGGTGGATCGTGCGCGTGCGGCTGGGAGCCCCGCGGGGCGTGACGGGAGCTGGGCGGCGCCGTTTGAGAGCGTTACGGAGGGTGTCACCGCCGTGAACGCGGCGCCGTTGGCGTCGGGGCTCATCACGCTCCGGGTGGAGGCGGGGGACTACGCCGAGCCCGCTGAGCTGAGGCTCGAGCGCAGCGCAGTGTCGTTGATCGGCGCCGGGGCTGAGGTGACGACCATCCGAGCGAGCGCTCCGCTCTTTGCGACGCTCACGATCCGCGGGGATGAGGTGGATGTGGAGGGGCTGACGCTGGTGGGTGGGCTGAAGGGGATCGCCGTCGAGGGGAGCGGGACGACCTCGGGGCGCATCCTGGGGGTGAAGATCGAGGGGCAGCGCGGCCAGGTCGACCCCGAGAACATGTTGGGCCTCGACAGGAACCTCGCCGCTGTCGGGATCGAGCTGGTCGGGGTGCAGGATTATACGGTGGAGGAGGTGGAGCTTCGGGACATCCGGGGCCTCGACCAGGCGTCGTGGATCGGCGGCGATGCCTTCGGGCTCCTGGCCCTGGACGCCTCTGGCGTGATCGTCGAGGAGGTGATCGTCCAGGATGTGGTCGGCGGCGCGGGCGGGCAGATCCCCAACGCCTTTGGCGCCGCTGGCGGTGCGGCGCACGGGATCTCCCTCTCGCGGGTGGAGGGCGGCGTGCTGCGCGGCAACACGATCCAGTCGGTGCGAGGCGGAGCCGGGGGAGACGGCCAGGATCCTGACGAGTACGTCAGCGGGATCGGCGGGCTGGGCGTGGGCATCTTCCTCAACCCGCTGGAGGGAGACGCCGCGGCGGAGCTGCAGGTGGAGGACAACACGATCGCGGACATCCGGAGCGGCGGGTCGACGTGCGCGGCGAGCGCGCCGCGCTGCACGCCCCTGCTTCAGGAGAGCGTCGGGATCTGGCTCTCGCCCGGGCGCGGGCATGTGCTCCCCTGGACGGAGAGCGCATGGAACACCGTCGATGGTCAGCCTGTCATCGTGGTGGAGGATGAGCTGAGATCGCTCGACGCGCCGCTGGTCCTGGCGGAGCTTCAGCTCGACGGGATGTCCAACACGACGAACCTTGGTAAAATATATGTAAAAAACTCGTCAAATATTCATATTCGAGCGGCTGAGGTGGCGCATGTGCGCGGGTTTGTCTCGACCTTCAGCGTCGAGCGCTACGGCGGCGACAGTGCGGCGCGCGGCATCGTGCTGGAGGGCTGCGAGGGCTGCCGTGTGGAGGGGAGCCGGGTGCGCGACGTGCGGGGTGGTCGCGGCGAGAGCAAGAACACCCCCGAGTCGGGCGGGGATGCGGTCGCGATCTTCACGAAGGGCTGCAGGAACTGCACGCTGCGGCAGAACGAGGCGCGGGAGGTGCAGGGCGGCCCCGGAGGGATCAGCATGCAGCGCGACGCGCCGGGCGTCGTGGCGGGGACAGGGGTTGGGGCTGGCTACGTCTGGGCGCCCAGCGAGGCCTTTGGTATGCCTCCGTCGATCTTCACCAACAACCTCGCCTGGAAGATCGGCGCGGCGGGCGGGCTCTCGCGCTGCGTGCAGCTCTCGCCCGAGGGGGGCAACACGGCGCCCCTCCTGATCAACCACCTGACCTGCGCGGCGGTGGGCGATGGGAGCGCGACAACCACGACGACGCGCCCTGCCGGGGTCGCGGTGACGACCGGCATCACGCGCGGCGTGATGCTCTCCAACTCCATCATCGGAGAGGTCTACAACGGGGCGTGCATGACCAGCGGAGGCATGCTGGCGGCGCAGTGGTCCAACTTCAACAACTGTGGTGGCGGCGCGCCGAGCGGGACCGGGGTGATCACCCAGCCTCCCCGCTTCATCAACCTGGCGGGGGGCGATCTCCAGCTGAGCGCCGCGGATTGCTCGCCCTCGATTGACGCGGGCGATCCTGCGGCGAGCGCTGGGCCGGAGATGCCGCCGATGGCGCCGGGGATGGCGCGGCTGGATCAGGGCGCGTATGGCGGTACGGATCGCGGCCTGAGCCGTCTCCCGATTTGCCCCCCGTGTGGGAAACCCCCCCGGCTGCTTAACGTCCTGCTGCGCTTCGCTTCACAGTACGAACGCAGCCGGCCCCCCCCGTGAC
>CAUJGC010000385.1 GCA_963169075.1 Myxococcota bacterium | reverse complement strand
AAGCAGGCCCAGATAGTCACGGGCGAAGTCAAAAATTTCGGCCAGGGAAGTGATTTCAACGGACGCGCCCAGGTCCACACTGGTCAGACGCAGGACAGGCCGGTCGATGATGCGCAGCCAGGCTTCCACTGGGGGCTGGGGCACCCCCCCCCCGACCCCCATGTTCCCGGGCAGCGGCGGCGCGGTCGGGCTCGCGGAGGCGCTCCCAGAGGGCGGCAGCCAGCGCCCAGGCGCGGCGCGCGCGCGGCGCGTCGCCCCGCGCCGCCCAGCGGCGCCCCGACGCCTCCGCCAGCTCGGCCCCCTCTTCGTGGGCCACCTCAAAGCCGGGCAGCGCGGCCTCCAGCCGCTCCAACGCCTCGTCCCACGCCGCCCCGTCCCCTGCCTCCGCCAGCACGCCCTGGAGGATCTCGTGGACGTAGAGCCAGGGCAGGCTCCGGGCGCCCAGGCCGAGCCGCGCCAGCGCCTCCTCGACCTGGGCCGACGCCGCGTCCACCGCGCCGCGCTTCAGCAGCGCCAGCGCCAGGTTGCCGCGCATGTAGGCCGCCGCCGGGTAGCGCTCCCCGGCGATCTCCAGGCCGCGCTCCAGCCACACCTGCGCCGCCGCCCAGCGCGCGCGGCGCAGCTCCAGATCCCCCAGGGAGTTCCAGACGTGCGCCAGCAGGTAGAGCGCGCCCTCGGCCTCTGCCGCCTCCGCCAGCGCGGTCAACGCCGCCGACGCCTCCTCCAGCCGCCCCGCCGCGAGCAGCACCGCCCCCAGGAGGTTCCCCGCCACCAGCCGCATCATCGGCGTGATCGCAGGGTCCTGCCGGGCGATAGCGCGCGAGAGCAGCTCCACCGCCTGATCGCGCTGGCGCGACAGGAGGGCCGCGCGCCCCTGCGCCACCTCGGCGCGGAAGCAGAGCGCAGGCTCCCCGCTGGCCGCCGCGACCTCCAGCATCCAGTCCGCGCAGCGCTGCACCGCCTCGGCCTGGCCGCAGCTGAAGGCGATCAGGAGGTGCGCCCCCAGCGCGCTCACCTGCGCGGCAGGCTCGCCCTGGCGCGCCGCCTCCAGCGGCCCCAGCACCGCGCTCGCCTGCTCCAGCTCGCCCTGGAGGAACCAGGCCGAGGCCTCCAGCGCGCGGCACCACGCGGCCTCCTGCGGCGAGGCGACCTGCGCGCAGCGGGCCACGAGGGCGCGGCAGGTGGGGGCGAGCGACGGGTCCATCCCGGCCTCGTGCAAGCCCCGCAGCGCCTCCAGCGCCGCGCCAGGGTCCCCGGCGCCCAGGTGGTGCTCGGCCAGGGCCAGCAGGGCGGCGCTGGGGCGCGGCGCCTTGACGCACCGCGTCAAGGCCGCCGCGCAGGCCGCGTGCAGCGCGGGGGAGGCCCCCCGCGCGCACGCCTCCCGCTGCGCGGGCGTCACCCAGCGCCACGCCCGCCCGCGCCGCGCCAGCACCCCCGCCGCCTCCAGCCGCGCCAGCAGCGCGCGGGGCGGCGCGACGCCCGCCGCCTCCCAGGCCGCCGCCGCCACCTCCGCCGTCGCCTGCTCCGCCAGCAGCGCCAGCAGCGTCAGCCCCGCCCGCTCCTCAGCCCCCGCTCCCGCGGTCAGGTGCTCCAGGCGCTCCGACCAGAGCGCGTAGAGCGTGTCGGGGAGCTTCGGCACCTCCGGCGCCAGGAGCACCAGCCCCCCGGGCGCCGCCCCCAGCACCCCGCGCTCGATCCAGTCGCGCAGCTGATGCACCGCGAACGCCGGGCTCCCGCCCACGCGCGCCGCCAGCTCCTCCGCCAGCGCGCTGGAGACGCCCACATAGTGCCGCACCAGCTCGATCACCTCCCCCTGGCCGAGCGGCGCCAGGCGCACCACCGCCGCCCCCGCCGCGGGCACCGCGCCGGGCAGCCCGCTCAGGACCACCAGGATCGCCCCGCTGCCCTGCTCCACCAGCCGCCGCGCCAGCCGCGTCAGCACCGGCGCCTGCGGCGCGTCATCCACCGCCAGCACCAGCCGCCGCGACCGGGCCAGCGCCACCAGCAGCCGCAGCGCGGCCTCCTCGCGCTCCTCGACGCGGCTGAAGCGCGGGCGGCGACCGCCGTCCCGCGCCTCCTCCACCAGCGCCCAGGCCCCCCGCAGGAGCCCGCGCCCAAGCCCCGGCGCCACCCGCGACGCGCAGCCCAGCGCCTCCTCCAGCGACGTCGCCCCCTGCGCCCCAAGCGCCGCCTCCACCAGCCACCCCAACACCAGGCTCCCCTGCCCCGGCGCCTCGACCCCCTCCAGCGCCAGCGCGTCCGCCCCCTCCCGAGACGCCTCCACCAGCCACCGCACCAGGCGGCTCCGCCCCACCCCCGGCTCCCCCTCGATCACCACCTGCGCAGGGCGCCGCGCCTCGGACACCGCCGACAGCGCCGCCCAGAGCTGCGCCCGCTCCGCGACGCGCCCCACCAGCGGCGGCTCCCGCACCTCGTAGAGCCCCAGCCCCACCCCCGCGAAGAGCGCGGGCTGCGGCGGCTGCGCCGCCTCGGGGGCCGCGCCAGGCGCGGCAACACACACCGCCAGCGCCTCCACAGCAGGCCCCTGCGACGCCCCGGGCGCCGGGAGGGTCATCGCCTCGACCACTGGCGCCGTAGCCTCCCAGGTGGCCTCCAGCCCCCCCGGTGAGGCCGCTGGAGCCGGGTGCTGGAGCACGCCAGGCGCCGGGCGGCCGCAGGCCGCCTCCAGCGACGCCTCCGCGGCCGCCGCGCTCAAGAAGCGCGCCCCTGGAGAGGCCTGAACGCAGCGCGCCACCCACGACGCGAGCGCCGGCGGGAAGCCCGGCAGCGCCCACGGCCCCTGCCCCGGCGCCAGCCGGGGACCGCCCATCAGCTCCCAGACGCTCATCCCCAGCGCGTAGAGATCCGTCCACGGCCCCACCTCGTCCCAGCGCCCCAGGCGCTGCTCCGGCGCCATGTAGCCCGGCGTCCCCCCAGGCGACGCCCCGCGCTCGCGCCCCAGCCCCCGACCCAGCCCGAAGTCCGAGAGCCGCACCTCGCCTCCCTGCGACGCATCCCCCGTCAGGAGGAGGTTCGCAGGCTTCAGGTCCAGATGCACCACGCCGCGCGCGCCGACGTGGCGCAACCCGCTCAACATCTGGTATATCCACCCCACGAGCGTCGGCCACGCCACACGGCCACGCCAGAGCGCCAGCGAGCCCAGGCGCGCATACTCCATCACCAGATAGAGCTGCCCCGTGAACGCCGCCGAGGACGCCACCCCAAGATCGTACACCCCCACCACGTGCCGGTGGGAGAGCCCCGCCACCACGCGGGCCTCCTCCCGCAGCGAGGACACCTCCGACGACCCCACCACCCCGGGGCGCAACACCTTCACCGCCACCTCGAGCCCCGTCACCTCGTGGACGCCGCGCCACACCTCCCCGGTCGCGCCGCGACCCAGCGGCTCCTCCAGACGGATCGCACCCAGACGCTCTCCCTTCACCGCGCGCTCCCTCCCCGCTCTGCCGCGCCCCCGCGCGACCTCCACACGCCAGGGTTCCCCAACCCACAGCGCGCGTCAACCCTCCCAAGGGCCCGCATGACCCCCACCGAGCTCATCTTCCGCGTCGCCCACTCCCCGGACCCCGAGCGCCTCCCCCTCGGCCCCTGCCTCAACCTCCCCCCGCAGGACGCCCTCCTCATCGGGCGAGGGCCCGAGGCCGACCTGCGCCTGGACGACCGCTCCGTCTCGCGCGCCCACGCGCGCCTCGCCTGGCGCGGCGACGCCTGGGTCGTCGAGAACGTCTCGGCGCACAACGGCCTCTTCCTCGATCAGCAGCCCATCGCCCCTGGCGAGCAGCGCCTCCTCCCCCGCGAGGCCCACCTCCAGGTCGGCGCCGTCCTCCTGGAGATCCACGCCCTCGAAGGCACCCTCCCCTTCCACGACCCCCTCCCCACCCCGCCCGCGCCGCCGCGCGCCCAGGACCTCCCCTTCCTCGACCTCCTCCGCGACGGCGACAGCTGCGCCGTCCGCTGCAAGGGCCGCTTCGTCGCCATGAAGCCCTCCTGCGCCCTGGTCCTCTTCGCCCTCGCCTCCTCCCCGGGGCAGGTCGTCCACGACTGGGACCTCCAGGAGATCACCGGCCAGAGCTACGATCTCCCCCAGGCCATCTCCGGCATCCGGCGCGCCTTCCGCCACCTCCTCGACGAGGGGTGGGTCACCCCCCAGGAGATCTGCGACCACATCCTCGCCGTCAGCACGGGACCGCACACCAGCGACCTCAGCGACCTCGACGCCAGCCAGCTCCTCCGGCGCTTCGTCATGGCCCGGCGAGGCCACGGCTACATCTTGATGCTCCCCGAGCGCGCCGTCCGCGCCGATGAAGCCGGATGAACCTGCAACGCGTTGCGTCATCGGCACCTACGCCCTATAGTCCCTCCTCCTGACGCCCCGGCGTGTCCCCGGGCGCTCGTGATCTACACCACACAAGGCGCTACCGTGAACGAGCCCATCCCAGCACGCACCCTCACACACCTCCGCACCCTGGAAGCTGAGAGCATCCACATCATCCGCGAGGTCGCCGCCGAGTTCAGCAACCCCATCATGCTCTACTCCATCGGCAAGGACTCCGCCGTCATGCTCCACCTCGCGATGAAGGCGTTTCATCCGGGAAAGCTACCCTTCCCGCTCCTTCATATCGATACAACCTACAAGTTCCGCGAGATGATCGCCTTCCGGGACCGCCTCGCCCGGGAGCACAGCCTGGAGCTGCGCGTCCACACCAACCAGGACGGGGTCCGCCAGGGCGTCACACCCTTCACCCACGGCTCCAACAAATACACCACCATCATGAAGACCGACGCGCTCCGGCAGGCCCTCGCCGCCGGACGCTACGACGCCGCCTTCGGCGGCGCGCGCCGCGACGAGGAGAAGTCCCGCGCCAAGGAGCGCATCTACTCCTTCCGCGACAAGAACCACCAGTGGGACCCCAAGAACCAGCGCCCGGAGCTCTGGAACCTCTACAACGCCAAGATCAACCCCGGCGAGAGCATCCGCGTCTTCCCCCTCTCCAACTGGACCGAGCTGGACGTCTGGCAGTACATCTACCTGGAGGACATCCCCGTCGTCCCCCTCTACTTCGCCGCCGAGCGCCCCGTCGTCATCCGCGACGGCCAGCTCCTCATGGTGGACGACGCGCGCCTCCCGCTGCGACCGGGCGAGCAGCCGGTCATGAAGCGCATCCGCTTCCGCACCCTCGGCTGCTATCCGCTCACCGCCGCCGTCGAGTCCGACGCCGACACCCTGCCCGCCATCATCCAGGAGATGTTGGAGGCGCGCAGCTCCGAGCGCAGCGGGCGCCTCATCGACTTCGACGAAGAGGGCTCCATGGAGATGAAGAAACGCGAAGGCTACTTCTGAGCAGGGGGAGAGAGACACCACCATGACCTACGCCGATCAGCTCGACACCGACATCCTCACCTTCCTCCAGCGCCACGAGCGCAAGGAGCTGCTGCGCTTCGTCACCGTGGGCTCCGTCGATGACGGCAAGTCCACGCTCATCGGGCGCCTCCTGCACGACACCCACGGCGTCTACGACGACCAGCTCAAGGACGCCTCGCGCGGCGAGGGCGGCGAGATCGACTTCGCCCTCATCACGGACGGGCTCCGGGCGGAGCGGGAGCAGGGCATCACCATCGACGTCGCCTACCGCTACTTCACCACGCCGCGCCGCAAGTTCATCATCGCGGACACGCCGGGCCACGTGCAGTACACCCGCAACATGGCGACGGGGGCCTCCACCGCCGACGTCGCCATCATCCTCATCGACGCCCGCCTCGGGGTCCTCCCCCAGTCCAGGCGCCACGCCTTCATCGCCTCCCTCCTGGGGATCCCGCACCTCCTGGTCGCGATCAACAAGATGGATCTGGTCGGGTGGGACGGCGAGGTCTTTGAGCGCATCCAGGCCGAGTTCAACAGCGTCTCCGATCACCTCGCCTTCCGCAAGATCACCTACCTCCCCATCAGCGCGCTCCGGGGCGACAACATCGTCGAGCCCTCCACCCGCACCCCCTGGTACACGGGGCCCACGCTCCTCGGCTTCCTGGAGCACGTCGAGCTGGGCCGCGACGTGGACGCCGAGCCCCTGCGCCTCCCCATCCAGACCGTCATCCGACCCCACCTCGACTACCGCGGCTTCGCCGGCCAGCTCGCCTCCGGCGCCATCAAGCGCGGCGACCCCATCAAGGTCCTCCCCTCCGGACGCACCAGCCGCGTCAAGGCCATCGACACCTTCCACGGCGAGATCGACGAGGCCTTCGCCCCCATGTCCATCACCCTCCGCCTGGAGGACGAGATCGACATCAGCCGCGGCGACATCCTCGTCCACCCCGGCCAGGAGCCTCGCCTCGCCAGGCACCTCCGCGCCCACATCGTCTGGATGCACGACGCACCGCTGGAGCTGGGCCGACACTACCTCCTCAAGCACGCCAACCGATACCTCCGCGTCCAGCCCCTCCGCGTCGCCTGGCGCCTCGACATGGAGACCCTGGAGCACCTCGACGCCGACCGACTCGACCTCAACGACATCGGAGAGGTCACGCTCGCCGCCGACAGGCCCCTCTCCTTCGACCCCTACGCGGACAACCGCCTCATGGGCGCCTTCATCGTCATCGACATGCTCGCCAACACCACCGTCGGCGCGGGCATGCTCATCGACGCCGACCGAGAGCACACCGACGCCCTCGCCGCCCACAACGCCGTCACACCCCACGAGCGCGCCCTCCGCCTCGGGCACCGCGCCGCCGTCGCCTGGCTCCACGGACCCCAGGCCACCGAGCGCGCCGAGACACTCCAGCGCCTCCTCTTCGACCGCGGCATCCTCCCCGCCATCGTCTGCTTCGACCGCGAGCAGCAGCCCCTCGACCTCATCGCACACCTCGCCGCGGCCGGGCTCCTCGTCCTCGCCGTCGCCCCGACACCCCAGACCCTCCACGAGGCCCAGACCACCCTCCCCCACCTCCTCCACACACCCCTCGACCCCGAACACACCGACGCCCAGCACGCCGAGGACCTCCTCGCCCTCACCCGCGCCTGAAAACTTGCCCTCCCCCTGACCCGTGCTTCCATGGCCCCGACGCTGCCTCAGGCCGCGCGCGCATGAGGCGCGCGCGGCGCAGCGCCCTGGAACCACCCAAGGAGAGGGAGGCGCTACCCATGTCGCTCCATCCATACCGCACGCTCACCCGAACCCTCACCGCACCCCTCGCGCTCACCGCGCTCCTCCACCTCGCCGCCTGCGGCGACGAAGCGCCCGCGCCCAACGACACCGCCGAGACCGCCGCCGAGGAGCAGCCCACCGCCGCCGAGCCCCTCGCCCAGGCCCTCGCCCCCACCACCACCCCCGCCCCCCCCGAGCCCATCCTCGCCCCCACGGCCCAGCCCGACGCTGACGACGACGCCGACAACGAGCCCGACGACGCGCCGGCCACCCGCGCCCCCCGACGCGACGCACCAACCCGCCAGGCCGCCGCGAAGCGCACCCACCGACGCGCCACCGCCGAACGCCTCCAGGTCGACGAGCTGCTCATCGCCCACGACGTCCAGAACAAGATGCCCGTCCAGCCCGGACTCCACTACACCACACGCGACCGGAAGGTCTGGGCCTGGGCTGCGCTGGAGAACCCCGGCGACGACACCTCCATCACGATGGTCTGGAAGCACCGCACCCGCGAGAAGCACCGCGTCAAGCTCAAGGTCGGCCACAGCAAGCAGTGGCGCACCTGGTCCCACCACACCCTCACCGCCGAAGACGCCGGCGCCTGGCAGGTCGAGGTCCGCGACGCCGACGAGCGCCTCCTGGAGGTCCTTGAGTTCTGGGTCAAGCCCGACCCCAAAGCCCGGGTCACAACCCGCCCTACCCTCAAGACCGCAGGCAAAAAGATCAAGATCAAGGCAAAATCAAACAAAAAGAAGTCAAAGATCAAGACAAAGAAGCGCTGACCCCCCCGGGGCCGTAACGTCTGGCCTGTTCGGCCAGACGAACGGCCCCGGCCC
>CAUJGC010000384.1 GCA_963169075.1 Myxococcota bacterium | reverse complement strand
GGGGGGGCACCGACGGGATCGGGTGGGGGCGACGGGTGGCGAGCGAGCGCAGCGAGGGAGGTCGGTGTCCCCCCGTCACGGGGGGGACCGGCTGCGTTGCTCCTGCGAGCGAAGCGATGCAGGAGCTTACGCAGCCGGGGGGGTTGCCGTCGCGGGGGGGACTCGCTGTGCGATGCAGGAGCAACGCAGCCGGGGGGTCACCCTTTTCAACCTGCCCCGCATCAGGTAGAGTCCTCCTCCGCGCGGGTGGAACCCGAACGAGCATGACGAACGGGGCGGCTGCACAGCCCACACAGCCAGGAGATCCGAGGGATGAACACACTGGAGCGCGTCGGAGACATCCTCTTGAGCGGAGTGCTGCGCGTGGACGGCGATCTGGTCGTCTACCAGGCGGAGGATGGGCCGGGGCACCTCGTGATCGATCTGGGCGAGCGCTCGGGCCTCCTCGCTCGCCTCCCCAAGCCCACCAAGAAGGGCGCCATCGAGTCCACGGGCTTCACCCAGCTCTGGGAGATCATCGTCGGGGATCACCCCCTCCTCCGCGAAGCCGCCCCCCAGCGCTACGCCATCCTCGAAGACGGCGAGCGACGCTTCCTGGAGGTCGAAGTCCACGGCCTCCCTGCCGAACCCTCCTTCGCCGCACGCACCGCCAACGGGGTCAGCCACGACCCCAACGCCCGCCAGGAAGCCGCCGAGGCCCAGCACGACATGAACCACACCGAGCCCGAAGCCACCGAAGCCGCCGAAGCCGCCGAGCCCACCGCAGCCGCCGAAGCCCCCGAAGCCCCCGCCGCGCCGACGCCGGAGCCGATGGTCGCGGCGCCGCTGCAGGGCCTGGAGCTGGCGGAGCTGCCGCCGGGGCCTGCGCTGCCGGCGGTGGACAAGGCGGCGGTGCGGGAGCAGGTCGCGGCGCTGCTGCGGGACGGCGACAAGCGCGCGGCGCTTGGGGTGGTCCAGGGGATGCTGGCGGTCCCGGACACCGCGCGGCGCCTGGCCGAGAACCTCTTCCTCTACGGCCTCTATGGTCGCCTCACCGCCGAGCACGGCGAGCCCGCAGCCGCCCGCGACGCCCTCCAGCGCGCCTTCGAGCTGGACCCCCGCGACCGCGAGATCCTGACCCGCTACGGCGATCTGCTGGAGGCCAGCGACGGCAGCCTGGACCTGCTCTTTCAGGTCAGCCGCAACCTCCTCCTCCACCACCGCCGCGCCCTGACCGCCGCCGAGACCGGCGCCGTCTACCGACGCCTGGGCCGCTACCGCGCCGAGCGCGGCGATCTGGAGCGCGCACGCGTCCTCTTCGAGCGCTCCCTCGACGCCAACCCCGCCGACCGCGACGCCCTCGACCTCCTCCTCAAGACCGTCGAGGCCGAAGGCGACCCCGAGCGCGTCATCAAGGTCCGCCAGCGCCTCCTGGAGCAGATGCGCGACCCCGCCGGACGCGCCATGCTCCGCGTCGCCATCGGAGACGACTACCTCAGCCGCCTGGGCGACGTCCACCGCGCCATGGAGGCCTGGGAGGCCTCCATCCAGGAGCACCCCAGCGCCGCCGCCCTCACCCGCCTCGCCAAGCTCGCCATCGAGCGCGAAGACTGGGAGCGCGCCGTCACCACCTACGTCCGCATGGGCGACACCCTGGAGGCCACCCAGGACCGCGCCGAAGCCTGGCTCCAGGCCGGGAAGATCTACCGACACCACATGTGGAACCTCGACAAGGCCGCCGAGGCCTTCGAGAAGACCCTCGAGCACGACCCCGCACGCCTGGAGGCCTTCCAGGAGATGACCGCGCTCCTCATCGAAGGCGAAGCCTGGGACCGACTCCGCGCCGCCTACGAGCACATGATCGCACGCGCCCAGCGCGCCGAGGTCCGCGATAAAGAGCTGATCGGCGCCCTCCACCGCAACCTCGGCCACCTCCTCCAGACCCACCTCGACGACAAAGACGCCGCCGAGCAGGCCTACCGCGCCGCCATCGACCTCCACCCCGGTAACGTCGAACTCCTGGAGCGCCTCGCAGACCTCTACGCCTCCTACGGCGAGGACAACCAGGAGAAGCTGGAGCAGGCCCTCGCCGTCAACCAGCGCCTCCTCGACCTCTACCCCGAGCGCGCCGAGCTGCTGGAGCGCGTCGGCATCCTCTGCCTCCGCCTCAAGCGCTTCGACCCTGCCCTCTGCATCTTCCGCGCGATGGCGATCACCGGCACCCTCGACGACCGCGCACGCGCCTTCGTCGAGAGCCACAACAGCCACGTCCTCCGCCCCCTCAACCAGAACCTCAACGAGGGCTTCTTCCGCGAGCACCTCCTCGCCGCAGACCACGACCACGTCGTCTCCGAGATCATGTCCATCGCCAAGGAGGCCCTCGTCCTCCTCCTGGCCCACGACCTCGAACACTACGACCTCCGCCCCAAGCACCGCATCGACAAGCGCGACGGGCTGATGTTCAACACCATCTACCACACCATCGCCGCCCGCCTCGGCTTCAGCGACTCCCCCCAGGTCTACGAGCGCGCCGGCATGCAGGGCATGGTCAACGGCTCCCTCTACCCCCCGGCCTTCCTCGTCGGCAGCGAGCTGCTCTCCGGCCGCTCCGAAAAAGAGGTCGCCTTCACCGTCGCCAAGCAGCTCGCCCTCTTCCGCGACCCCTCCTTCCTCGTCCAGCTCCGCCCCGTCCGCGACCTCCAGGTCATCTTCTTCACCCTCGTCAAGCTCTTCCGCCCCGACGCCAACATCCCCCTCAACAAGGACATGGAGGCCGTCGTCAAGGCCTTCAAGAAGCTCAAGCCCGAGCGCTTCAACCGACTCCAGGAGCTGATGCTCGGCCTCATGCAGAGCGGCCAGAAGCTCAACCTCGGCGCCCTCATCGACTCCTTCGAGGACGCCGCCAACCGCGTCGGCCTCCTCTTCTGCGACGACCTCGAGGTCTGCCGCGCCATGCTCCAGACCGAGCCCTCCGCCCTCAACCCCCAGCGCACCATCGAGGAGCGCATGGAGCCCCTCGTCCGCTGGACCACCACCTCCGCCTACCACACCCTCCGCCAACACCTCGGCATCGCCATCGACGCAGGCTGATCCCGAAGAGAGGCGCCGCGGCATGACCCCCTCGGCTCCGTAACCTCCGGCTGCGCTGCGCTTCGCCGGAGGAACGGAGCCGGCTCCCCCCGTGACGGGGGAGCACCGACAAGACGTCGCTTCGCTCCCCGCTCCCTGCGGTCGCTCGCGGCCCCACGGGCCGCGCAGCAACCCACCCATCCCAGCGACCCAGCGACCCAGCGACCCGTCGGTGTCCCCCCGTTACGAGGTCGTCATTCGTGACGGCGAGCGGGAGGTGGCGCGCCACCTCCCGCTGCACAGCAGCGAGTCCACAGCGCAGCATCCTGCCGGAGCACCGTGCCTGCGACTCGCCCCTTCAAGAGGCGCCTTGCGCGCCGCCCCGCCCTCACCTGCCGTTTGAGCGGACAGCAGCCTACCTCCTGTTCCAGCTGATCGCGTGCCGGTACGAGAAGGGGAGCATGATCCTGACAAGCAACCGGAGCGTGGAGGAGTGGGGTGAGGTGCTGGGAGACACGGTGGTGGCCGCTGTGATTCTCGACCGCCTCTTGCACCACAGCTACATCCGCGATGTGGATACACCGCGCCTCGTTTGTTTGGAGCCTTGTCCGCCAACTCGCCACCCCACGAAGCTCCGAACCGCTGTCATCGACGAGCGCGGACCAGCGATGACGAGCTGACGGACAAGGCCACCCTTATGAACTTCTGCCTCGCCGCGACTCAAGGCAGCGGTGCAGTCGTCTCGTTAGGCCAAACGAGCAGCCCCTCACAAGCGCACTCTGGCACATCAACTCCATCGTAGCAGTACTGCCACGCATCGTTCGCTGCAGGCCCACGGACAAGCCCTGTGTAGTACGTTCCATCCTCGTGGAAGCGAACCCAGATCATGTTTCCTCTCTCTTGAGGAAAATCACCTCCTGTGCAGATCTGTTCGCTGGGCTCAATATCCAGCATACACTGTCCATCTTCGATCCTCACAGGGTAGAAGTTGACCAAAGCACATGCACCCTGTTGCGCCCTGCACTCCTCAGGATCCGTGATCGAGAGACACACCTCCGGATCGCTCTCCACTTCTTGTTCGACGTCCGGTGCCGAAGCATCGGGCGTCTCTCCACCGGCATCCTCGGCAGGAGCGGCGTTGTTGGAGGGCTCGTCCTCTTCGGCGGGCGTGGTGCAGGCAGAGAGCAGGGTCAAAGAAGCAAAAATAAATACTAAGTTCAACATAATGCAACCTGTTTGACCCATGTGTCTTCCCTCGTTGGAGCGCCACGCTCCGAGTTGGCGAGGTAGAGTCGGTGGAGGCAAGGTGTGACGAAAAAAGTGCAGCCCTGTGGGTGAGGTGCTTCAGGCGAAACAGCAAAACGAGCGACGCGAGGTGGGGGGTGTCAGCCCCTTCACCTCGCCTCGCTTGATTGATCCAGTCGGCAGCCCTACGGATTCACTCCTCCCGGCAACGCATCTGCGAGCGCCAAGCCGTCACAGGCACACTCTTCGACATCGACACCCTCAGGACAGCGTTGCCATGCATGGTTCCCTGCGCGTTCGCGGACAAGCCCTGCGTCATAGGTTCCATCTTCGTTGAAGCGCACCCAGATCCAATGAGGACCATCCTGAAGCAGCTCATCCGATGTACAGATCTTCTCACTGGGTTCAGGGCTCAACACGCACTGCCCGTCTTCGATGGTGACAGGATAGAAGTTGATGAGCTGACACACCCCCTCCAACGCCATGCACTCGGTAGGATCAGTGATAAAGGAACACACCTCCTGACTGATCTCCTCTTCGTCCTCGACATCAGACACCGAAGCATCGGGCGTCTCCCCACCCGCGTCCTCGGCAGGAGCAGCGTTGTTGGAGGGCTCGTCCTCCTCGGCGGGCGTGGTGCAGGCGGAGAGCACCGAGACAACGAGAATCAAAAACGATAACTTTATAAGCATACTGCTCTCCTGATATGATGTTCAACGGATGGTCCTCACGAGGCCGAGCCGACCACTCGGGAAGTTTAGAGTCCTGGGAGGCGAGGTGTGACGAAGAAAGTATGGCCTTGCCCGCAGGTTGCTTCAAGCGAGACAGCAAAACGAGCGAAGCGAGGCGCGGGGTGTCAGCCCCATCCACCTCGCCTCGCTTGATTGATCCAGTCGGCAGCCCTGCGGCTTTACTCCTCCCGCAACGCATCCCAGAGCGCTTGAGCATCACAAGCGCACTCCGGCACATCCACAACATTGTGGCAGCGCTGCCACGCATCGTTCCCTGCGCGTTCGTGGACAAGCCCTGCGTCATAGGCTCCATCCTCGTTGAAGCGCACCCAGATCCAGAACGGGCTGTCCGGAGACATCTCGGCTCCAGTACAGATCTGTTCACTCGCCTCAGAACTCAACACACACTGTCCATCCTCGATCGTCATAGGGTAGAAGTTGATGAGAGTACACACGCTCCACGACCTGCATTCGACAGGATCAGTGATCGAGAGACAGATCTCACTGCTGATCTCCTCTTCATCCTCGACATCAGAAACCGAAGCATCGGGCGTCTCCCCACCCGCGTCCTCGACAGGAGCAGCGTTGTTGGAGGGCTCGTCCTCTTCGGCGGGCGTGGTGCAGGCGGAGAGGATTACAACAATAAAAACGACAACAAACGCCTTCATTTCACCTCACTGAGTAAGACTCGTATGAATCTGTGCTACTGCCACGGGCCTTGTTCGCCCCAGCTCATCACCTCTGGCCTGCCCCAGCGAGTAAGGGCTTCGTGGGGTGACGAGCTGGCAGCCAAGACCGTTTGAGGTAGGGTGCATAGTCGTATTTCATCCTCTGTGTCTTTGTTTCGTTTTTATTCAAACCAAAATCTACAGAGATGAGCTATCTTTGTTGAGAGGGTCAACAAGTTGTTGCTGCGCTGCTTGTTAGAACAGGTGACATGCTGGCGGACAAAGCCCCGCAGGGTCGCGTCTACCACTCGGGAGCGTTAGAGGCTGGGGCGGCGAGGTGTGACGAAAAAAGATGGAGCCGTTCCGCTGAATCACCACCTCCGCCTACCACACCCTCCGCCAACACCTCGGCATCGCCATCGACGCAGGCTGATCCCGAAGAGAGGCGCCGCGGCATGACCCCCTCGGCTCCGTAACCTCCGGCTGCGCTGCGCTTCGCCG
>CAUJGC010000383.1 GCA_963169075.1 Myxococcota bacterium | reverse complement strand
GACGCCCGCTGGCGAGCGCAGCGAGCACATGGCGAGCGCTGGCGAGCGAGCCCCAGGCGAGCGAGGATCATGTCGGTGCTCCCCCGTCACGGGGGGAGCCGGCTCCGTTCCGCCGTTGAAGCGAAGCGGAGTCGGCGGTTACGGAGCCGAGGGGGTTGTTGCGCCGCAGCAATTGATCGCGCATGGGTGCATAATATGCATGTTGCGCTGCAGCAATCCGCTCAGGAGGCCCGGCGCCGACGCCAACCCACCCCCAGGAGCCCCCCCAGCGCCGCCCGGAGCGCCAGCGCCCCGGCCGCGCCGACGCGACCCGGCGCCGCCTGGCACCCGTCGTCGGCGCCGCCCCCCGAGGCGGCGCACCCCTCGTCGACGCGGCCGTCGCAGTCCTCGTCGTCGGGCTGCGCGCAGGACTCCAGGCCGGGCGCCCCGGCGCTCGCGTCGCAGATCAGCACGCGGCCTGTCACGCCGCAGGTCATCACCCCCTCGGCTGCGCAGGCCCCCACACCGACCGAGCACGCCTCCCCCAACCCCTCAAAGCCCTCGTCCACCGCCCCGTCGCAGTCTTGATCCTGGCCGTCGCCGCAGCGCTCCTCGCTCGCCTCAGGGGCGCCGACCGAGCACACCAGCCCCGTCTGCGCCGCGTCGCAGCGCAGCGCGCCCTGGTTCACGCACGCCTCCAGGCGCGCCTCGCACGCCTCGCCCAGCCGCTCAAAGCCCTCGTCCACCGCCCCGTCGCAGTCCTCGTCCGCGCCGCTCCCGCAAAGCTCCACGCCGGGCTCCCCAAGCTCCGCCTCGCAGCGCAGCCCGCCGCCGTCCGGATCGCAGGCCCAGCTCCCCAGGCGCTTGCACACCCCGACCCCGCCCTCGCAAGGCTCCCCGAGCCCCTCGAAGCCCTCGTCCACCGAGCCGTCGCAGTCCTCGTCGCCGCCGTCGCCGCACGTCTCCGCGCCCGGCGCGCCGGGCGTCGCGCTGCACACGACCTCCACCCCGGCGCTGTCGCAGCGCAGCACCCCCGCCCGCTGACACGCACCCGCCCCCGCCTCGCACGGCGCCCCCACCTGGCTCACGTCGCACCCCTCCGCCGCCGCGCTCCGCAGCACCGTGAACGACCCACCCCCCTGGAGCGCCTTCACCACCACCACCGCCTCCACCGGCGACGCCCCCGTGCGCGTCACCGCCACCTCCGGCGCCCCCGGCGTCGGCTGCGCCGACGCCCCCAGCAGCAGCGGCGCCGCGCCGGGGCCCTCGCCGTCCGCCGCCACGATCCAGAGATCCAGATCCGCCCCAGCCTCGCCTCGCACCTCCCAGAAGAGCACCTCCTCCGGCGCCAGCGTCACCCGCCGCGCCCACACCCGGCTCCCCACCTCCCCCGACACCTCCCCGCGCGCCAGCGCCTCGCCTTCCGGCCACTGCGCCGTCAGCGCCCCCAACGCCCCGCCCACATCCACCAGCCCCCACCCCTCGAACACGTCCCACGGCGCGTCCGCACGCCCCGGCGCGCCAGGGCTCAGGCGCTCGGCCCGATCCCCAAGCTCCATCGCGCTCATCTTCAACGCCGCTGACACACGCCGCGCCTGCGCCGGGTCGCCGTAGGTCAAGCCCCCGTCCGCCTCCAGCAGCAACGCCACCACCCCCGCCACCTGCGGCGCCGCGAAGCTCGTCCCCCACCACCCCAGGTAGTCGCCGCGCAGCGTGTCCTCGGGACGCTCGCACACCTGATCGTACCACTTGCACGCCGCGTCGCTGGAGTCCGCCATCACCGCGCGACCCCGCATCTCCGAGCCCCCCGGCGCCACCAGATCCGGCTTCTGCACCGGCCAACCCACCCCGCCCAGCGCCGTGTAGTTGGTCAGCTCGCCCCGCGGGTTCACCGAGCCCACCCCCAACGCCAGCGCCGCCGTCGAGGGCGACGCCGCCGAGCCCGGCCCCTGCGTGTTCCCCACCGACGCCACAAAGGGCACCCCCACCTCCTCCACCAGCCGGTTCACCGCCGCGTCCACCGCCTCCATCGGCCCCCCCTGGAAGAACCCCAGCGAGGCGTTCACCACCGTGATCCCCTCCTCCTCCGCGTGATCGTAGAGCCAGGTCAACATGTCCAGGATCACCTCGGCGCTCCCGAACCCGTTGCCGTCGTCCAACACCTTGATCCCGTAGATCTGCGCCCCAGGCGCCACCCCAAGCGTCGGAGAGAGCCCGTCCCGCGACGGCCACACCGTCCGCACCTGACGCTCCACGTCCTCATGCACCAGCGCCTCGCCTTCGGCTGGCGCCGGCGCCAGCCGCACCCGATGCCGCAGCCCCGACTGCGCGCCCGACCCCTCCGGCGGCAGCAGCGTCGCCTCCTCCTGCCCCCGAGGCAACACCACCTCCGCCACCTCCTCCAGCGCCTCGTTCAGCCACGTCACACGGTACGCCGACGCCCCCGACGCCCCAGGCCGCACCGTCACCTCCAGCCCCACCCCCGCAGGCGCCTCCAGGGGCACCTCCACCTCCGCAAAGTAGCCCCGCGCCGGGTAGAGGTGCGCGCTCCCCACAAAGGGCACCCGATCCCCCGCCAGCGCCCCGTCGCCGCTCCCCGCCGCCAGGCTCGCCACCGCCGTCCCGTGCCCCACCGGGTCCACCGGCGCCGCGTACGTCCCGGGGCTCATCCCGTCCGGACCCGCCAGATCCACCCACCCCACCACCCGCCCCGCAAGCTCCGGATGCGTCGCGTCCACCCCCGTGTCCACCACCGCGATCACCTGCCCCGTCCCCCGGAGCGACCGCCCCTCGAAGCCCTCCGCCACCACCCGCCGCGCACCCAGCATCGCAGGACCGGTCAGCACATGCCCGCTCCCGCCGCCGTCCCGCTCCGCCGCCACCACGCCGGGCAACAACGCCGCCGCCTTCGCCTCCTCCTCGTCCAGCTGCGCCAGGATCACCCACGCGCACCGGTCCCACCGCCGCACCACCTCGCCTCCCACCCCACGCACCCGCGCCTCCTCCGCCTCCCCCGGCGGCGACGCATACGTCAAGAGCCAGCGCGCCGCCGGCTTGGCAGCCTCCAGCGGCGCCTGCGCCGCCTCACCCGGAGCGCGCGCAGGGGAGGGCGCCTCGCACCCCGCCACCACGAGGCTCGCCCAGATTGTTACGCCCAGCGCAAAGCCGCCTCGCATCATCCAGCTTTCTTGCATGATCCCCTCCGCCCCCGTCAGCGCGGCGCTACAGCGCGCCCCGGCGCCCCGTTCTTCCCATTCCGGGTGTGGCACGCGCCACAGCTCCCCTCGCTCTGCGGCACCGGCATCACCCGCCGCGACCCATCCAGGAGCAGCGTCACCCGATACGGCTTCGCCACGGGCGCGGTCGTATAGAAGTTCCCTGCGGCGTTCGTCACCACCTCCACCACGCGCCCGTCTGCTCCGGTCAGCTGCACCGTCACCCCGGGCACCCCGGCGCACTCCTCTTCGTCGCGAAAGTCTCCGTGGATCGTCCCGGCGGCGGTAAACGTCGGCCCGTCCCACTCCGCGTGGCACCCGATGCAGTCCGAGCCTGGCATCATCAGCGGCGACCCCTTCAGGCCCCCGGTCCACCGCACCCCGGTCGAGCACTCCGCGGTCGCCTGCCCCACCTCCAGCAGCCGCGCATCGGGATCCTCGGCCTCCTCCATATCCCCGCACGACGCCAGCGCCAGGCTGCACGCCAACACCCACCAGACACCTCTCCGCTCGCTCACCAACGGGCCCTCCACGGCGACGCTCCTCGCTCCCAGGCACAACCCCCAAGGCATAGCCCGCCGCAGCACGCAGCGCAACCCCTGGATGAAGGCGAGGCGGAGCGACCTGCTTGACGCGCCGCGTCACCTGTCACGACCCGCTCCCCCGCTCAGGCCGTGGAGCTTGTGCTGGCGCAGGCTGGCGCGCGGCCCTGGAGCCGGGACAGCGTGGATCGGCGCATCGTCGCGGATGTCCGGGCAGGCCCAGGCGCCCTCATCGACTCCCCGAGCCAGGTCGGCGGCAGGGGGACGCTGGCTGCGGGCACCCGCGCCGCAGACAACGCGTCCGCACCGGGGACGCCCACGCCACCCCTTGCAAGCGGCGCCTTGATTCGATAGACCTCCGGGCCGTGCCTGGGGTGGCCCCGTGGTGAGGTCGCCCCCTCACGCCTACCCAACGCCTGCCTTGAGGGATGCGCCATGACCACCTCCCCCGTCCGCGTCGCCGTCACCGGCGCCGCCGGTAACATCGGCTACAGCCTCCTCTTCCGCATCGCCAACGGCGACCTGCTCGGGCCCAACACCCCCGTCATCATCCACCTCGTCGATCTCCCCCAGGCCGCTGACGCCTGCCGCGGCGTCGTCATGGAGCTGGAGGACTGCGCCTTCCCCCTCCTCCACGGCACCGTCATCTCCTCCGACCTGGAGACGGGCTTCGGGGACGTGGACGTCGCCCTCCTCGTCGGCTCCAAGCCCCGCGGCCCCGGCATGGAGCGCGCGGATCTCCTCAAGGACAACGGCCGCATCTTCATCGCCCAGGGCCAGGCCATCGACGCCAACGCCAAGGAGGACGTCAAGGTCCTCGTCGTCGGCAACCCCTGCAACACCAACGCCCTCATCGCCAAGCACCAGGCCAGGCGGACCAACCCCCGCAACTACACCGCCATGACGCGCCTCGATCAGAACCGCGCCATGGCCCAGCTCGCCCAGAAGGCCGGCGTCTACGCCGCCGACATCAAGAACCTGGCGGTCTGGGGCAACCACTCCCCCACCATGTTCCCCGACTTCTTCCAGGCCCAGATCCACGGCAAGCCCGCCGCCGACGTCATCAACGACGCCGAGTGGCTCCAGGGCCCCTTCCTCAAGACCGTCCAGCAGCGCGGCAAGGCCATCATCGACGCCCGCGGCAAGTCCTCTGCCGCCTCCGCCGCCTCCGCCGCCGTCGACCACATCTACTCCTGGGCCACCGGCCACATGACCGGCGACTACGTCTCCATGGCCGTCCCCTCCGATGGCTCCTACGGCATCCCCGAGGGCCTCATCTTCTCCTTCCCCTGCCGCATCACCTCCCCCTGGAGCTACGAGATCGTCCAGGGCATCGAGATCAACGACTTCGCCCAGGCCGCCATCCAGAAGACCACCGCCGAGCTCATCGAAGAGCGCGACGCGGTCGCTGAGATGCTCGGCTGACCCACCTCGCGGAGCACTCGCGGATGAAAGCGCCTCTCTATGATGGGGACCACTATCTTGATCTCTCAGCTATAGAGGCGCTCTGCCGGGGGTGGGCCCAGGCCCACCCCCGGTGGGTCCGCGTCGAGGAGGTCGGCCAGACCCGCCACGGGCGCCCCCTCCTCCTGATCACGCTGACGGCCCAGACGGGCGACGACGACCGCCGCCGCCCCGGCTTCTGGCTCGACGCCGGCACCCACGCCGCCGAGTACACCGGCCCCTCCGCCGCCCTCTGGGCGGTGAGCCGCTGGATCGAGGCCCTGGAGGCGGGCGACCCCGAGGCGGTCGCCTGGTTCTCCCGCTGCGCCGTCTACGTCATGCCCTGCATCGCCGCCGACGGCTACGACGCCATGCGCCGCGGCGCGCCCTTCCTCCGCTCGACCCTCCGCCCGCCCCCGGAGGGCACCGCCCGCGCGGGCCTGGAGCCCCGGGATCTGGACGGAGACGGCGCGATCCGCTGGATGCGCTGGCGCCACCCGGCGGGCCCCTGGGTCCAGGACGACGGCCACCCCCTCCACATGCGCCCCCGCACCCTGGACGACCGCCCCGAGGACGCCTGGTTCGTCGCCACCGAGGGGGAGCTGCTCCGCTGGGACGGCTACGCCTGGACCGCCGCCCCGCGGGAGTTCACCCTCGACCTCAACCGCAACTTCACCGCCCACTGGGCGCCCTTCTCGATGTTCGGGATGGACGGCGGCGCCTACGCCCTCAGCGAGCCCGAGTCCCGCGCGGTCACCGACGCCTTCGCCGCGCGCCCCTTCATCGGCGCCGCGCTCACCCACCACACCTACACCGGCTGCCTCCTCACCCAGCCCTACCGCGCGGCCTCCCCGCTGCCCCAGGCAGACCTCCGCCTCATGGAGTGGCTGGCCCGGCAGGCTGTCCAGGGCACCCCCTGGCGGGTCTACCGGGTCCACCCCGACTTCTCCTACGATCCGCAGCGCGACGTGGTCGGGGTCTGGGCGGACACGCTGGCGACCGTCTTTGGTGTCCCTGGCTTCACCTGCGAGCTCTGGGATCCGTGGGGCGAGGCGGGGGTGACGAGCGAGCGGCCGATGGAGCTCTTCATGCGGCCGACGCCGGAGCAGGTCGCCGCGCTCCTGCGGAGCTTCGACGACACCCCCGGCGCCTGGGCGCCCTGGACGCCGCTGGAGCACCCCCAGCTCGGCGCGGTCGAGGTCGGCGGCCTGGACTACCTCCGCACCGTCCGCAACCCCCCCGAGCGCCTCCTCCGCCGCGAGTGCGAGCGCGCCTTCCTCCTCACCGAGCGTCTCCGCCGCGCCCTCCCCGATCTCCGGGCCGAGGCCAGCGCCGAGGCGCTGGCGCCGGGGCTCCACCGGGTCACGCTCCGCCTGGAGAACCTGGGCTGCCTGCCCACCTCCGGCCTCCTCCACGGGGCCACGCTGCCCAGCGCCCCGCGCGCCGCGGCGTCGCTGGAGGCGCTGTCCAGCGACCTCACCCTGGAGGCGTGCCCGGATCAGGTGGCGCTGGAGCACCTGGACGGCTGGGGGCTGACCGCTGCGGGGGCCTTCGCGAACCCGCTCTACCCGGGGCTGGGCGCCCGCGGCCACCGCCAGCAGCGGACCTGGCTCGTGCGGGGCAGCGGGGAGCTGCGCCTGAGCTGGCTCCTCGGGCGCGCCGGTGAGGGCGCCCTCACCCTGACCCTCCCCGCGTCTGACGAGGAGCCCTCATGAGCGCGCCAGCAGCCTTCACCCCGCGCCTCGGCGGGCGCGCCGAGGCGTTCCCCGATCTGAGCTGGGACATCTACCTGAACCACGCGGGGGTCTCCCCGGTGTCGGCGCCGGTGCGCGACGCCATCCGCGGGGTGGCGGACGACTACGCCGCCCACGGCTTCGGCGCCTTCCCGCGCTGGATGGCGCAGCGCGAGGTGCTCCGCGCCAAGCTCGGCCGCCTCCTCCAGACCGCGCCGGAGCGCATCGCCCTCACCCACGGCACGACGACCTCGCTCAACGACCTGGCGCTCTCGCTGCCCTGGGCGGCAGGCGACCGGGTGGTCGTCTTCGACGGCGAGTTCCCTGCCAACGTCACGCCCTGGCAGCAGGCGGCGGACACCTTCGGCGTCGCCGTGACCCGCCTCCCGCTGACGGGCTTCTCCGACGGCTCCGGCGATGGCCTCGCGCGCCTGGAGGCGACGCTGCGGGCCGGGGGCGTCCGCGCGGTGGCGGTGTCGGCGGTCCAGTTCCAGTCGGGGCTCCGGATGCCGCTCCGGACGATGGCCGACCTGGCCCACGCCGCAGGGGCCTTCCTGATCGTGGACGCCATCCAGGCCCTCGGCGCCGCGCCGCTCTACCCCGAGGCCCTCGGGGTGGACGCCCTCGTGGCCGGGGCGCACAAGTGGCTCATGGGGGTGGAGGGGTGCGGCCTGGCCTGGATCGGCCCGGCGCTGCTCCAGGCCCTGGTCCCGCGCACGGCGGGCTGGCTCAGCCACGAGGACCCGGTGTCCTTCCTCTTCCAGGGGGCGGGCCACCTCCGCTACGACCGCCCGATCCGCCAGCGCGCGGACTACCTGGAGGGCGGGGCCTACAACACCCTCGGCTTCGCCGCGCTGGAGGCCTCGGTGGACCTCCTCCTGGCGCTGGGGCTGGAGCGCATCGACGCCCACATCCAGGGCCTCCTGGACCCGATGGAGGCGGCGCTGCGGGCCCGCGGCTTCACGAGCCTCCGGGCTGCGGAGCCCGCGTCGCGCTCGACGCTCCTCTGCGTCCGCCCGCCCCAGAGCGTGGACCTCACCGCCTTCTACGCCGCGATGACCGCGCGGCGAGTCGCCATCGCCACGCCAGACGGCGCGCTCCGCTTCGCGCCCCACTGGCCCAACCCTCCTCAGGAGCTGCCCGCGCTCCTCGCCGCGCTCGACGAGAGCCTGGACGAGGCCGCGCAGACGTGTCGTCGCCCTTGATTGAGCTTCAGTCAAGATTCAATTAAAATTTATATTAAAAAGGTATATATATGGCAATCAAGGCCAAAGGTCGCCGCACCTCCCAGACCCAGCGCGATCTCCTCCCCATGGTGACGCAGGACGCCGAGGGCTTCCTCTACGCGGTGCTCCCGAACCCCATGGCGATCCTCAGCTCGCTCCAGGACGGGGCGGAGGTGGGCATCTACAGCGTGATCCGCATCCACCACCACAGCCTCGGTGACGCCTGCGACCACGACCACGGCGACCCCGAGACCTTCGACGACTTCGAGTCCCGCAAGGCGGCCCAGAGCTGGGTGGAGGAGTCCTACGGCGTGACGACCGCCTGGACCCGCGTCAAGGACGAGCCGGCGGGCCGCGCCTGGACGCAGCTCCTCCTCTCCATCAACCAGGGCATGGGGGAGGAGGAAGGCGAGGAAGGTGAAGAGGTGGCCGAGGCCGCCGAGCAGGAGTGATCGGGGGGACCGGGGGGCGGCTCGCCCCCCGGCCGCCGGAGGCTTCCCCCCTCTACCGCCGATACATCGTCACCACGCAGGCGCCGCCCAGCCCGAGGTTGTGCTGGAGCGCGATGCGCGCCCCCTCCACCTGCCGCTCCCCTGCGGTGCCGCGGAGCTGCCAGACCAGCTCGGTGCACTGCGCCAGCCCCGTCGCCCCCAGCGGGTGCCCCTTCGAGAGCAGCCCCCCCGAGGGGTTGGTCACCACCTTCCCCCCGTAGGTGTTGTCCTCGTCCCAGATGAAGCGCTCGGCCTCGCCTTCACCGCAGAACCCAAGCCCCTCGTAGGTGAGCAGCTCATTGGCGGTGAAGCAGTCGTGCAGCTCCGCGACGTCCACGTCCCCGGGACCGACACCCGCGGCCTCGTAGACCTTCTGGGCGGCCTCGCGGGTCATGTCAAAGCCCACCATCTTGATCATGGAGTCCTCCCCGAAGGCCGCCGGGCGGTCGGTGGTCATCGCCTGGGCGGCGATGTAGACCGGGTCCACGATCCCATGACGCGCCGCGAACTCCTCCGAGGCCAGCACCGCCGCCGCCGCGCCGCACGTCGGCGGGCAGCACTGGAAGCGGGTCAGCGGATCGAAGACCTCGGGGCTCGCCATGACCTCCTCCACGCTCAGGCGCTCCCGGAAGAGCGCGAACGGGTTGCGCGAGGCGTGATCCCGCGCCTTGGAGGCGATCTTGGCGAAGGTCTCCCGCTTCGTCCCGTGGCGCCAGCGGTACTCCCGCCCGGCGCCGCCGAACATCTGCGCCGTCGGCGGCGCGTTGGTGAAGCCCTGCACCCGGTTCATCAGGTCCACGTGGTGATCCACCACGCTCGCCCGATCGTCCCACTTCGTCCCCAGGGCGCCGCGCTCCATCTTCTCGAAGCCCACCACCAGGACGCACTCCGCCATCCCGCCCGCCACGGCCTGCCGCGCCAGCATGAGGGCGGTGGAGCCCGTGGAGCAGTTGTTGTTCACGTTGAAGACCGGGATGCCGGTCATCCCGATCTCATAGATCGCCCGCTGCCCGCAGGTGCTGTCCCCGTAGACATAGCCCGCGTAGGCCTGCTCGACCTCCGCGAAGGGCACCCCGGCGTCCTCCAGAGCGAGCCGCCCCGCCTTGGCGGCCATCACGTGGTAGTCCTCGCTCTGGCCCGGCTTGCTGAAGGGGACCATCCCCACGCCGATCACGTTCACGCGCCTTCCCATCGCTCACCTCCTGCTCTTGCTTGCCTCAACCCTGTCCCCAGAGCCCTGCCACGGCCCCTGCCGCCCGAGCGTCGCCGTCCAGCCGCAGCGCGCCGCGCTGGTAGAGCGCCTGCGCCGTCTGCTCGCCAGCGGCCAGCGCCGCCAGCGCCTCGTCCTTCAGCGACACGGTCGCGTCGGGGGCCGAGGACACCCCCTCGTCGATGCGACCCCCTTCAACCGAGAGATCCACGATCCACATCCCATCCGGTTCGCTCACCTTGAACTGGAGCACCGGCCCGCCCCCCGCGCGACCCGCCAGGCGCTCAGGCAGCGCCCCGAAGATCCCAGGCGCCGCCGCCGACCGCGCCGCCGCCTTCGGCGCCGCGTCGGCGGGCTTCGCCGCCTTCGCCGCCTTCGCCGCCTCCACGGCAGCCCGCGCCTCCTTCGGGTTGATCTTGCTCAAGAAGGTCAGCTTCTGCGACGCCATGATGTCCCCGCTGATCTTCAGCTGACCCCCGAAGTACAGCTTCTCCGGCTTCACCTCGCCGCGCACCAGCGCCATGAAGTCCGCCTCGCTCAGCTCCAGCGTACACTCCGCGCTCCCCACCTCGCCTTCCTCCACCGACCCCGCCCCGTCCTTCAGGTTGAGCGTCCAGGTCGCCTCGGGCCCCGAGAGCTTGAAGCGGTAGACCTTGCCCACCTGGCCCACCAGCTCCGGGTGGGCGGACACATAGGCCCCCATCGCGATGAAGACCTCCCAGCTCGCAGGCTGCGCCGGCGCCTCGGGCGCCGCAGGCGTCGGCGCCGCAGCCGCAGCGGGCGCCGCCTTGCGCTTCGGCTCCGGGATCGTCTCGTAGAGCTCCACCGCGCCGTGGTTGACCACGATCACGTCACGCTCCTTCACCCGCGCCTGGACGATGATCCGCGTCGGAGACTCCTGCCACAGCTCCGTCACCAGCGTCTCCCCGGGGAACACGCTGGCGGCGAAGCGCACGTTGATGCTCTTGAAGCGCCTCGGGTCCCCCCCGCACAGCGCCTTGATCGCGTGACGACCCACGTAGCCAAAGGTGCAGAGCCCGTGCAGGATCGGCCGCGGGAAGCCCACCGCCTGCGCCATGTCCGGGTCCGCGTGCAGCGGGTTCCAGTCCCCCGAGAGCCGGTAGAGGAGCGCCTGGTTCGGCTCGATCACCTGCTCCACCACCGCGTCCGGCGCACGCTCCGGCGGCGTGTTGCCGCTCTCGGCAGGCCCCCGGTCGCCGCCCCAGCCGCCCACCCCGCGCACCAGGATCGTCGTCCGGTTGCGGATCAGCAGCTCCCCCTGCGCGTCGAAGCTCTCCGTCTCCGTGATCACCAGCGCGTTCTTCCCCTTGTCGAAGATGTCCGCGATCTTCGAGCGGTGGGTCAGCGTCGCCTTCGGCGGCAGCGGACGCATCACCTCCGTGTACTGCTCCCCGTGGAGGATGCGATCAATACCGTAGTGGATGCCAGGGGCCTGATGCCCCTCCTGCGCCAGCGCCAGCACGCAGTTGATCGCAGGCACCACCCCGTAGGTCGGCAGCGGGCGGAAGCCCGCGCCGTTCAGCTCATACACATACGCCAGCTCGCTCCGATCCAGCGGATCGCTCGCCGCCCCCACCCCCAGCGCGTAGAGCGCCAGATCCCGCTCGTCCCACGAGGACGTCATCTCCGGGAACACATAGCCCAGCGCCGCGTCCACGTCGATGAACGCGTTGCCCCCCTTGCTCGGCCCCGCCTCCACGTTCTGCATCACCGGCGCCATCGCCTCCGCGATCTGCGTCGGGTGCGTAGACCGCGAAAAATCCACCACCTCGCCCCAGCCCGCCTCCACCTGCTCCGGCGTGATCTCGCGACCCAGCCGGAAGGTCCGCCCCGCGCTCCGCTCCCAGCGCAGCTTCGCCATGAAGCCGCCGCCCACCTCGAAGATCCCACCGCTCTCCTCGCACCGCTCATGGCAGAGCCACGCCACCACCGGCGCCACCACCTCCGGACGCAGCGCCGCCACCAGCTCCGGCGGCAGCACCGTCTCCGTCAGCCGGCTCCCCGCCAGCGGCGCCACCGTGTTCACCCGGATGTTGTAGCGACGACCCTCCAGCGCCAGCGTGTTCGCGAACCCCGCCAGCCCCAGCTTCGCCATGCTGTAGTTCGCCTGGCCGAAGTTCCCGTAGAGCCCCGCCGCCGAAGACGTCATCACGATCCGGCCATAACCCTGCTGATCACGCATCACCGGCCACGCCGCCGCCGTCACCTTGTACGCACCATAGACGTGGACCCGGTACACCCGCTCCCAGTCCTCCTCCGTCATCTTGATGAAGGTCTTGTCCCGCAGGATCCCCGCGTTGTTGATCACGATGTCCAGACGACCCCAGGTGTCCAGCGCCACCTGCACCGCCGACTCCCCCTCCTCCACCGACGCGTAGCTCGCCACGGCCTCGCCGCCAGCCGCTCGGATCTCGTCTACGACGGCGTCCGCGGCTGAGGCGCTCGCGCCGCCACCCGTCATCGCACCCCCAAGATCGTTCACCACCACCCGCGCGCCGCGCGACGCCAGCAGCCGCGCGTAGGCGCGACCCAGCCCGTTGCCCGCACCGGTGACAAGCGCCACCCGCCCATCAAAGCGAAGCTCCCTTGACATCCCGATCTCTCCTCCGGCTGGCAGCCACCACCCCAGGACCCTGCCCTGGTGAGCAACCGCTTACATTGCGGGCCCAGCCTAGCAGCATCCCGACGCCGGGTCCAGCGCCCCAGGAGACACCGCCTATGAATCGCGGCTCAGCTAACGCTTGTCCTTGTGGGTCGGCAGCGCGTCCAGCCGGATCTCCGGGATCGACGGCGGCGCGCTCGCATATCGCTTGCGCCACGTCGTAAAGCCCGACTTGCGCACCTCCAGCTCAAACGCCTCGCCGCTCGGCAGCGCCACGTCGCACGGCGTCGGAGAGCACCCCGACGCCCCGTCGATGAAGACCTGCGCCCCCGATGGCACCGTGTCCACCGTGATCTGCGCCCCGCCGCGCTCCACCCCGCCGCCCTCACCGCCCCCGCTCCCCCGCGCCACCAGCACCAGCACGATCACCAGCCCCACCAGCAGAAAGACCAGCCCCGCCAGGATCGTCGCGATCAAGAGCCACCGCGAGCCGCTCTCGCCCGCAGCGCGACCCGGCGCAGGCGCAGCCGGCGGCGCCACGCGGGGGCGCGCGTGCGGCGCCGACACCCCCGCCCGAGGCGGCGACGCCAGCGGCGCGCTCACCATCGCCGTCGCCTGACGCATGTCAGGCGACGTGTCGTGACCAGGCGCGTCGTCCTCCACCCCGTGGAAGATCCGCGTCGGCATCTCCGAGGCGTCCTGCACAGGACCCCGCGACGGACCCGCCTGGAGCAGCGCCGCGTCCTGGAGCAGCGTCGGATGCTCGTCGTCGGTCGCCGCGCTCAACGCCGCCCCCTCCTGGGTCGTCCAGCGCGGCATCTCGGGGATCACCCCCGCGCGCTCCGCTGCCTCCCGCAGCGCCGCCGCGAAGCTCGACGCGTCCTGGAAGCGCTCCGACGGCTCCTTCGCCATCGCCTGATAGATCACCTCGCCCAGCGGCGAGTCCTCCAGGCCCGGCAGCAGCGGCGTCGGCATCGTGATGTGGTTCAGCGCGATCTCCATCGGCGTCCGCCCGTCGTATGGAGGCTGGCCCGCCAGGATGTCATACGCCACGCACGCCATCGCATACGTGTCCACCGCGGGCTTCAGATCCGGCTCGCCGCGCGCCTGCTCCGGCGCCATGAAGCTCGGCGTCCCCACCACGTGCCCCACCATCGTCACGCCCGCCATCGTCCGATGACCCCAGTTCCCCGAGATCGCCTTGGCGATCCCGAAGTCCAGCATCTTCACATGGTAGTGCCCGTCCGGGCGCCGCGTCAGGAAGATGTTCTCCGGCTTCACGTCCCGGTGGATGATCCCAAGCCGGTGCGCCTGCGCCAGCCCCGTCAACGCCTGGAGCACCACCGCCACGCCCTGCTCCACCGGCAGGCGGCGACGCCGCGCTGTAAAGTGCTGAAGATCCTGGCCTTCCAGGAACTCCATCGCGATGTACGGCAGCCCCCGCGCCTGGTGCGGACCCACGTGCGTCCCGTAATCGAAGATCGCCACCGCGTGCGGGTTCGTCAGCGAGCTGGCCAGCCGCGCCTCCCGCGTGAAGCGCTCGACGATCCCCTCCTTCTCCACCATCGTCGGCTGGAGCAGCTTCACCGCCACGCGACGCCCCAGATCCAGCTGGCGCGCCTCGTACACCACCCCGAAGGTGCCGCGCCCTAGCTCGCGCACCAGCTCAAACTTGTCACCGATCACCTCGCCGGGCGCTGGCAAGATCAGCTCGCCGCCCGAAGAGTGGGGGTTCGTAGGCGTTACGCTCATGGTGGCGCGGTTTCGACCCTTGGCTGAGAGGGGAGGGCGGCGCGGACCAGTCCTCTCACCATCGTAGGCGCCCTGGCCCCGTGGATCAAGAACTTCAGCCGCGCCGCTCGACGCTCAAGGGCTCAGGCGGTGCGTGTCCCGCGGGAAGAGCGTCGCCCAGCGCAGGTTCTCCAGCCCGCAGAGCTGCATCACCAGCCGCTCCAGCCCGATGGCGAAGCCGCCGTGCGGCGGCATCCCGTAGCGGAACGCCTCCAGGTACCCCGCCAGCGGCGCCGGATCGATCCCCGCCCGCAGCAGCGCCGCCTCATACGCCTCGTAGCGGTGGAGGCGCTGCCCGCCGGTCACCAGCTCCACGCCCCGGAAGAGCAGGTCGAACGAGTTCGACGCCGTCGGGTGCCCCGGCTGCGGGTGCGTGTAGAAGGGCCGCTTCGCCATCGGGTAGCCCGTCACGAAGAGGAGATCGCTCCCGTGCGCCTCCTGCGCCCACGCCCCAAGCCAGCGCTCGTGCTGCGGCGCCAGGTCCGGCTCACCGCGCACCGACACCCCGTGCTGCGCCTCGATCCACGCCTGCGCCTCCTCGAAGGTGATCGACGGGATCACCGCAGGCACCTGCGGCAGCGTCACCCCCAGGAGCGCCAGCTCCGGGCCGCACGACGCCTCCAGCCGCGCCATGATCCCCGCCATCACCTCCCGCAGCGTCGCCATCACCGTCCGGTGGTCCTCGATGAACCCCAGCTCCACGTCCATGCTGACGTACTCGCTCAGGTGGCGTGTCGTCGCGTGGGGCTCCGCGCGGAACACCGGCCCCACCTCGAAGACCCGCTCGAAGACGCCCACCATCATCTGCTTGTAGAGCTGCGGGCTCTGCGCCAGCCACGCCTTCTGACCGAAGTAGCCCAGCTCGAAGACGTTCGCCCCGCTCTCGGTGGCGCCGCCCACCAGCTTCGGCGTCTGGATCTCCACGAAGCCCCGCGCCCCCAGCGTCTCCCGGAAGCCCTGCATCGCCGCCGCCGAGAGCCGGAACACCGCCCGGCGCCGCGGGTGGCGCAGCGCCACCGCCGCATGATCCAGCTGCGTCCCCAGCGACCCCTGGGCCTCCCGCTTGTGGAGCACCACCGGCGGCGCCTCCGACACCGCCGAGAGCACCCGCACCACAGGCCGGATCACCTCCGCGCCGCCCGGCGCCTCGGCCCGCGCCGCGACCACGCCGCGCACCTCCAGCACCGACTCGTGCCCCAGGCTCCGCGGCAGCTGCGCCTCGGCCTCCTCCGGCGTGAACGTCACCTGCACCACGTCGGCGCCCCGGCGCAGCAGCACAAAGGTCACCTGCGCCAGCCGCCTGCACGCGTGCATCCAGCCGCGCACCACCACTTCCTGACCGGCGTAGCCGGCCTTCACCTCTTCAAGAGACATCGGGACCTCGCAAGGTGGTGGAGGGCGCCGTGCGCCGCTCCACGACCCTCGGGTCACGTCACGCGCGGGGAGCCCTCGTCATCATCATCGTCGTCGTCGCTGCCCATCAGGCTCACTCCGCGTCTGGCCGCGCGCCCTCTGCGCGCAGACCCGGGGATGGAACGTAAAGCGCCCGCTGCCGCGCGCAACCCCCCGGAATACTTTTCCCCACCCCGCGCTTCCTGTCCCTGGCCGCAGGGTACCCCTGGAGCAGGGCATGAAGAACACTTCTTGTTTTCTGTTTTTATTGTTGTTTTATTGTTTGTTTTTTATCGCTTTTGTGACGCCTGCGGCGGCGCAGGCGCCGACGGCGCGCCTCAGCAACACCGATCCCGAGGCCCAGGGGGAGCCCTTCTACCTCGTCCCGGAGCTGGGCGGCGAGCTGACGCTGGAGCTTGGGGGCAGCGTGCGTCGCGCAGGCGAGGTCCAGGGGGGGAGCGCGCTGCCTGAGCTGGGGGGGGTGGGGCGGCTGGGCTACCGGCGTTATCTGGACGCGATCGGCCAGCTCGCGCTGGGCGGCTACCTGGCGGGTCAGGTGGACGCGTCCTCGGCGCCGCGGCGGGGGAGCCTGGACGCGCTGAGCCTGGGCGTCTCGCTGGAGGGGCGCCTGATGAACCCCAGCCTCTTCTTCATCCTCTTCGGCCTCTGGGCCGAGGGGGGCCTCGTCACCTACGCGCCCCTCGACGACGCCTCCCCCGCCACGCCGCTTCCCCCCGAGGCGCTCCAGCAGGACGCGCTGGGCTGGCGGGTCGCCGCCGGGGTCGAGTCTGGCCTGGGCGTCCTCGGCTGGCTGGACCCCTACATCTACGGCGAGGTGCCCATCTGGCTGGGCGTCGAGCATGTGGAGCTGGACTCCGGGGCCTCGTGGACCGCGACGATCCTCGGGGCGCGGCTCCGCTTCGGGTGGGCGCACCGCTGAGGGGGGAGCCAGGGGGGCTGGGGGTCACTGACCCCCAGCCGCCGGAGGCATCGCGACCCTGAATATAAAAATATAATATATTTTGTATGTTTTTTGCTTGTTTTTGTGGGGTGCCTCCGGCGGGGGGGGGGGGGGGGGGGGGGGGGGGGGGGGGGGGGGCGCGGGGCGCGCGCGCGCGGACCGGGGGGCGCGCAGGCCGCGGGGGGGGGACGCACAG
>CAUJGC010000382.1 GCA_963169075.1 Myxococcota bacterium | reverse complement strand
CCATCTCACTTTCACATCTCCCGCTCTCTCCGGCTTTCTCCCGCTCCTCGGGCCGCCGCGCCGCCCCCCCCAAACACCCCCATCATGACGCGGGGTGCGTGGGCGGCGAAGGTGGGTCGGCCGCGCAGGGCGCGCGGCGCGGCGTGAGGAGGCGGGATGTTCGCGGTGCACATGGCGTATGCGGTGGATTCGACGCAGGATCTGGCGATGGAGGCGGGTCGTCGGGGCGCGCCGTCGGGGACGTGCTTCTTTGCGGAGGAGCAGCGGCTGGGGCGGGGGCGTCGGGTAGGGGACGCGCCGCGTCGTTGGGTGGCGCCTGCGGGGACGTCGATCCAGGTGTCGATCCTGAGCCGTCACCGGGTGTCGCAGACGCCGGGGCCGTCGCTGACGCTCGGGGTGGGGGTGGCGGTGGGCGAGGTGCTGCGGGGGCTGGGTGCGGAGGTGCGGCTGAAGTGGCCGAACGATCTGATCCTGGGCGGTCGGAAGGTGGGCGGGATCCTGGTGGAGGGTCAGCTCAGCGGGGAGGAGCACCTGATCGTGATCGGGCTGGGCTTGAACGTGAACCTGCCGTTGAGCGCGCTGCCGGAGGAGGTGCAGGGGGTGGCGACGTCGCTTCAGGCGGAGCTGGGGGCGCCTCAGGATCGGCTTGGGCTGCTGGGGGCGCTGGTGCCGTCGATCCTGGAGGTGGCGTCGTCGATGGAGCAGGCGGAGGGGCGTCGGGAGGTGCTTCAGCGGTGGCGTCGGATGGCGTGGGTGGTGGGTCGCGCGGTGGAGGTGGAGCGGGGCGGGGTGTGGGCGGTGGGGACGGCGCTGGGGATTGATGAGGAGGGGGCGCTGGAGGTGTCGCTTGGGAGCGGGGAGCAGGTGACGGTGCGCTCCGGCGAGGTGCGCTGGTTGAGCGGGGTGGTGTGATGTATTGTCCGGGGTGTCGTGAGCGCCAGGCCGGCGCGGGGCGTTGCGCGCGGTGCGGTCGTGTGCTGGTGACGCTGGAGCAGCTGCTCCTGGAGGTGCAGATCGAGGAGCTGCCGCGGCTGCGCGATCTGGCGCGTCAGTACGAGCTGGGTCGTCAGGAGGCGGCGTCGGGGCGAGGCGAGGAGGGTGGGGAGGAGGCAGCGCAGGGCGCGGCCGAGCAGGGAGGCGAGGGCGGATGAGCGGAGCATCGGAGGGTTTGTCGGTGGGTTCGGCGGCGCCGGCGTTGGTGGGGCTGGACGCGGACGGGGCGTCGTTTGATCTGGCGTCGCTGCGGGGTCAGCGGGTGATCGTGTACTTCTACCCGAAGGACGACACGCCGGGCTGCACGGCGCAGGCGTGCGAGCTGCGGGATCACATGGGTTCGCTGGAGGCGTCGGGGGTGCGGGTGGTGGGTGTGTCACCGGACAAGGTGTCGAGCCACGCGCGCTTCCGTGACAAGCATGGGTTGAACTTTACGCTGGTGGCGGACCCGGCGCAGGAGATCGTGCAGGCGTGGGGTGTGTGGCGGGAGAAGAAGAGCTACGGGCGGACGTATATGGGGGTGGTGCGCTCGACGTTTGTGGTCGGGGCAGGGGGGGAGATCGAGGCGATCTACGACAACGTGAAGGTGAAGGGTCACCTGGAGACGCTGCGTCAGGGGGGCTGGGTGTGAGGCTCAGGGTCGGGTGGCGCCGAAGACCCAGCGGAGGTAGGGCTCGTGTCCTTCGTGGACGGGGAGGATGAGCAGCTCGGGGAGGTCGTAGGGGTGGATCTCCAGGAGCAGCTCGGAGAGGTCGTCGAGGCGGTCCTCCCAGGTCTTGATGAGGAGGGTGGTCTCGGCCTCGCGGCAGAGGCGTCCCTCCCAGACGTAGGTGCTCTGGACGCCGGGGAGCGCGTTGACGCAGGCGGCGAGGCGTGCTTCGACGAGTCGCTGTGCGATGCCGTCGGCGTGCTCGGGGGGGCAGCTGCAGAGGACGAGGCGCATGGTGGGGCTCCGTGTGGTGCGTCGTCGCGGACGCGAGGCCGTGGGGAGGGTGGCACAGGGGCTCGGGGGAGGCAAGAGGGGGTATCCGTCGCGCCACAATGTGACGCTTGGGGGACAGGGTGCGCGGCGTGGGGTTCGGGGCGGCGGGGGGCGGTCGGTGGCATGTTCCTTGCGCTGAGGCGCAGCGGTCGGCGCGGGTGGTCCGCGCGGTGGTGTGGGTGGTGTGAGGAAGAGGAGGCGCAGCGATGCGAGGTAGAGCGCCGAGGCGAGGGGCGGAGGTCGGGGCCTGGCTGGTCCTGTGGGGTGTGGTGGGGTGGTGTGTGCTTGGCGCGTCGTCGGCGGCTGCGGAGGGGACGCACTTCATCTCGGAGGCGGGCGTGGGCGTGGGGATGCCGCTGGGCTACACGGCGTCCTACGATCCGGGGGTGGCGGTGGGTGCGACGCTGGGCTTTGGTGGGAAGTTCAAGGGGAACCCGACGCGGTTCTTCTTGATCGGGCAGTTCAACACGACGGGCTTTGAGGCGCGGACGGTCTACAACGACAAGGAGCGGCTGATCACGCGTCAGATGACCGACGTGAGCGGCGGGCTGCGGGTGCTCTGGCCGATCAACCGGAACCTGCGGGTGTTCGCGGACGTGGCGTTGGGGATCATCCAGGTGGACAGCGAGGCGCGGAGCCCGGGGCTCTCGGATCGGCTGACGATCCGGGACGTGGACAGCGATCTTGGGCTCTTCACGGCGGCGGGGGTGCAGTATCGCTTCGCGTATCACTTCTCGGTGGGCGCGAAGGCGGACTTCGGCTTTCTGGTGGAGGACGACGATCTGGACGTGGTGAGCGCGGCGACGGAGGACGGGGCCGGGGGGCAGGGGGTGGGTCGTCTGAACATGACGCTGGTGGGGACGCTGCACTTTTGAGGTGGAGGGCGAGGGGATGGGCGATCGGCGCGGGCTGGCGGTGCTGCTTGGGATGATCTTTGTGTTCTGTTCGGGGTTTGCGCCCTTTGACTCGGGTGGGCTGGCGATGTTGAGCATCGACGCGCCGCCTGCGGAGTCGTCGGGGCCTCGGGAGGTGGGCGGGGACGTGCTGGAGGTGGACGCGCTCTTCCACACGCTCTCCAGCCGCTACGGCGGCGGCGGGGTGTTGACGGTGGTGGAGTTCACGCCGGAGCAGCACGGCTACTCGGGGTTGCTGCTGGTGGATCTGCGCCACGCGGGGCTGGCGGATCTGGCGCCTGCGCAGCGGCTGGAGGTGCCCAACCGGCGCCAGGTGGAGGTCTACTATCAGGAGTGGGACAAGAACGGTGATCGCTTCATCTCGGAGGAGGCCTCGGGCTATGTGACGGTGACGGGGCTCTTCCGGGGTGAGGCGCAGAGCGCGCTCCAGCTGAGCTGGTCGCTGCGCTTCACGACGCCGGGTCCAGGCGGCGTGGAGGTGGTGCGGGAGGTGGTGGGTGAGGCGACGACGGAGCCGACGATCGAGGAGGCGATCGATGCGGAGCGGGGGTTGGCGGCGCGTCGTCGCCAGGAGCGCTACGCTCCCGACGGGGACATCTATGTGGGCTGCACCGGGGACGCCGAGGTGGAGGAGGCGAGCTACGCCGAGGACAGCTACGGGGTGGACGACGAGGAGGAGGGGTGCAGCGGCGACACCTGGGAGGACGACGCGGAGGATCCCGCCGAGGAGTCGGGGTGCGAGGCGAAGGAGCCGGTGGACGACGGCGGTGAGGCCGATCCCGACTCGGGGTGCGAGGGGAGCGGGCCGGACGAGGAGGACCCCTCGGACGAGGAGGAGGACGATCTCTACTACGACGAGTCAGGGGAGAGCGACGACTCGGGGTGTGAGGGAGACGACGACTACGACGACATCGACGACTTCGACGATGACGACAGCGATGAGGAGGAGGAGGCAGCGCTTCGGGGTGCGCCGGTGCAGCGCGCGGGGTTGGGGTGCGGCTATGCGGAGGCGGGCGGGCCGTGGGTGGGGTCGCAGGGTGCGCGGGCGCGGCTCCGCCGGGCGCTGGATCGTCCGTGGCGTCCCCGGCAGGTGGCGCGGGCGCGTCCGTCGGGGCGTTGGAGCCGGGCGGAGTGGCGCTCGGTGAAGCGCGGCCTCTGGCACCTGCCCTTCGCTGCGCTGGCGCTTGGGTTGCAGGTGATGCGGCGTCGGCTCTGAGGGGGTCGGCGGGGGGCGCTTGATCCGCAGCGGAGGGGGCGCATATAGTGCCCGGAGCTTGCGCTGGGCCGGGCTCGGCGCGTCGTTGGATGGAGCGTTTCCTGGTGAGGAAGATGATGAAGATGCGGAGCGGTGCGCGCCTCCTGGCGGTGCTGTGTGGCGTGGGGTGCCTGGTCCTGGCGGCTTGCGGTGACGAGAGCGGCGGCGGCGGCGACGACGAGAACAACAGCGCGAACAACAGCGCGAACAACAGCCCCGGCAACAACAACCCGGCGAACAACAACCCCAACAGCGCGAACAACAGCACGCCTGCGGTGGAGACGGACTTCGCCATCACCTATGTGGCGCGCAACCGCAGCGAGGTGCCGGGCATCGAGCCAGGCGGCGAGCTGATGCTCTTGAGCAGCGACGACACGGAGCAGGTGCGGATCAGCCCGGAGGGCGTGCCCTGCCAGCTGGGGTGCCGCGTCTCGGAGGATCTGAGCTGGTTTGTGTGGATCGACCAGGCTGGCGAGGACACCGAGCTGCGCGTGGCGCCGATCACGGCGTTCGACTACGACGGTGTGGTGGTGGACACGGCGTCGGCGGAGACGGTGGAGACGAACCCGCTGGGCTTCTCGGTGCAGGGCGGGACGCTGGCGTGGTCCACGCAGGACTTCGAGGTGAAGGCGGCGGCGCTGCCGGGCTCGGGCGCGGAGTCGCTTGGGGTGGTGGGCGCGGCGGACGGGACGCAGGGCGGCTTCTACCTGGCGCCGAGCGGCGACCAGGTGGTGACGTGGACGGTGACGCTCTCGACGATGACGCTGATGATGAACGATCTGAGCGGCGGCGAGGCGGCGGAGATCTACACGCTGGAGTCGAACGGCGCGGGCGGGACGGGGAGCTTCTACGGTCCGCGTGAGAAGATGGCGATGAGCCCGGACGGTCGCTACCTGGCGGTGGCGTCGCGTGGGCTGGTGGACAGCGATCCGTGCACGTCCAACGACGAGTGCGTGGCGCCTGCGGCGTGCGGCGCGACGGGGCGTTGCACGGAGCAGCGGCTGACGATCAACATGCTGGATCTCTCGATGGCGGACAAGCTGGGCGGCGCGTGCAGCTCGGACGGGGAGTGCGGCGATGCGCACCTGTGCGACTTTGGCAACGCGGAGGATCCGAGCGCGGGGGTGTGCATCCCGGGGCGGCTGGATCTGGGGGCGGCGGGTCCGCAGAAGTGCAACGCGCACCAGCCCGGGGAGTTCACGGATCTGCGTGACACGATCCAGTGGTCCCCGGACTCGCGGTCGCTCTACTTCCTGGCGGTGGAGGACTGCTCGAAGTTCAACGTGCCGCGCGCGGCGATCCTGCGGACCGACGCGGGGTTGAGCACGCCGACGGCGGTGGTGGAGAATCCGGGCGCCGACTTTGATCCGGGCAAGTGCTACGACTTCGACGAGGAGGAGTACACGGTGGGGAGCCCGGAGTGCGTGCTGGACATCGCAGAGATGTCTGTGGCGCCGACGGGGGCGACGATCATCTTCGCGGCGTCGTCGCCGTCCTCGACGACGGGGAAGAACTTTGAGCTCTACAGCGTGGACGCGGCGGGTCGTCGCGGCAAGTCGCGCTTCTTGAGCACCGAGGATGCGACGACCGAGGTGGAGCAGCTGCACGCGGTGGGCGAGCCCTGAGGGGCGCTCACGAGGCGAGGGGGGCAGACGCGGCCCCTCGCCTCAACCGGCGCGTGCTCAATCGTCGTCGTGATCCTGGAGGCCGCGCTCATCGTCCATGACCTCTTCGCCTGGGGCGACGTCGTTGACGCTGGGGTAGCGCTGGATCTCTTTACGGGCGATCTTCCAGGCTTTCTGGACGATCCAGCTCAGGGAGCGATCCTGGCGCGTGGCCTCCAGCTGGATCTCCTTGAGCATATCCTCAGGGAAGTAGAGTGATTGCTTGCGCTTATCGGACACGGCGCTCCCTCTTGTCGCGGCGTACCAGCCCGGGGAGGCAGGTCGCAGGTCGTGTGGGTAGCGTTACCACCTGGCCCTACTTGTAGTCAACGCTTAATGGAATGGTCCCAGGCGGCTGCACGTTCCCCGGCATGTGTTTGAGCCTTGCCCTGCGGCGTGGTAGTCTGAGAGCGGGCGATAGGTCAAGGGGGCCGTGATGGCAGCAGAGATGAACCCCGAAGAGCAAGCAGGCGCCGATCTGGCGTCCCACCGTCCGCTGGTGCCCGGCGATCTGCTGGCGGGGAAGTACCGCATCCTGGAGCAGCTGGCCGAGGGCGGCATGGGGATCGTCTATGTGGCGTCCCAGGAGCCGATGGGCCGGCGCGTGGCGCTCAAGGTGATGAAGCAGGAGATGGTGAGCGACAAGGCGAGCGTCAAGCGCTTCTTCCGGGAGGCGGTGGCGGTCAGCAAGCTGGACCATCCGAACACGATCAAGATCTACGACTATGGAGAAGGCGAGGGGAGCCGTCTCTACATTGTCATGGAGTTTCTGGACGGTGAGCCGCTGAGCCGGATCCTGAAGCGCGAGGGCGCGCTCTCGTTGAAGCGCTCGGTGAACCTGGTGGGTCAGATCGCGCGGGCGCTGGCGGAGGCGCACGCGAAGGGGGTGATCCACCGGGATATGAAGCCGGAGAACATCTTTGTCTCCAAGGTGGACGGGGGCGAGGACTTTGTGAAGGTGCTGGACTTCGGGATCGCGAAGCTCCAGCAGCAGTCGGACGGGGCGACGAAGATCACGCGCACGGGCTATGTGTGCGGGACGCCGGAGTATATGTCGCCGGAGCAGGCGCGCGGGGAGGATCTGGACGGTCGGACGGATCTCTACGCGCTGGGGGTGATGCTCTGGGAGATGCTGGAGGGGACGACGCCGTATGACGCCGGGACGCCGCTGGGGATCGTGCTGAAGCACCAGACGGCTCCGATCCCCGAGATCACGGCGTCGGTGCCGCGCGCCGTGAAGGAGTTTGTCTATCGGGCGATGGCGAAGGAGGCGAGCGAGCGCCCGTCCTCACCGGAGATCTTTTTGGAGGAGCTGCTGGCGGCGTGCCCCGAGGACATGGAGGCGTGGAGCGTGTCCTCGATCGGCAGCAGCGGCGGGACGAGCCGCCGGATGGCGTTGGCGCCGCTTGGGCTGGCCTCGACGTCGGACGCGATCGCCTACTCTCCGACCGAGCCGGAGCAGCCTGTGGAGGTGCTGCCCGGTGCGTCTTCGCCTCGCCGCAGCAGGGCGCGCTGGATGGCTGCGGCTGCGGTGCTGGGGACGTTTGTGCTGGCGGGTGTCGTGGCCGCGGTGGCGGTGTTGAGCGGCGGCGAGGACGAGGAGCCTGCGTCGTCGTCGTCCGGCGGGACCCTGGACATGCAGCTCTCGGTGGGTGGCGACGGGGTGCAGCTGAGTCCAGCGTCGGCGGCGACGCCGCCGTCGCTCCACCTCCAGGGGCACCCGGAGGGCGCGGAGGTGGTGCGTGACGGGGCGGTGGTGGGCGTGACGCCGCTGGAGCTGGAGGGGGCGCCCGGCGCGGAGGTGAAGCTGGAGGTGCGCAAGGAGGGCTTCGAGGCGATGGCGCTGACGCGGACCTTCCCGGACTCGGGGCGCCTGGAGCTGGCGTATACGCTGCCTGCGGCGTCTGCGCCGAAGGTGGAGATCACGGTGGACTCGGAGCCCTCCGGCGCGCGGCTGATGCAGGGCGGGGCGCTCCTGGGGATGGCGCCGCACACGTTTCGCCTGGATGAGGGTGGGGCGTCGTTTGACGTGACGCTGACGCTGGACGGCTTTGAGGACACGACGGCGCGGGTGGATCCGACGCTGGGCGCGTCGACGGTGAAGATCCCGCTCAAGGCGCGTCGCGTGGCGGCGCGTCGCGGGACGCCAGGGAGCGTCGCGTCACGAGGTGAGGACAAGGCGCCTCCCGTGGCGGACAAGGCGCCGCCTGCGACAGCAGCGCAGAACGTGAGCAAATACAAACCAATTGATTGATTTTTGTCTTTATTTTATCTGCTTTTCAGCGTTTCGGCGTGGAGCGACGAGATGAGGCGAGGTTCAGCGTGGGTGGGGTGTGCTGTAGCGTGGTCGCTCTGCCTGGCGGGTGGCGCGGCCTTGGCGCAGGAGTCGCCGGAGATCCAACTGGCGTCGCCGGAGGGTGGGGGCTCGGAGGAGGCGCTGCGGCTCTACAGGCTGGGTGAGCTGCACTTTGAGGGGCGCGAGTTCAAGGAGGCCGCCGAGACCTTTGAGCGGGCCTTCGCGCTGGATCCGAACCCGGTGCTGGCGTTCAACATCGCGCGCTCCTGGGAGAACGACGGCCAGCTGGACAAGGCGCGGGCGAATTACAAGCTGGCGCTCTCGCTCCAGCCGCCGCCCGAGATCCGGACGCGGGCGGAGTCCGCGCTGGTGCGGCTGGATCGTCTGGAGGAGGAGATCAAGGCGAAGATGGCGGACGCGGCGCCGAAGCTGGGGCGCCTCCAGGTGCGGGCGAGCCCGTCCAGCGCCCAGATCTTCATCAACGGGGAGGCGCGGGGTGAGGCGCCGCTGGAGGTGGAGCTGGCGCCGGGGAGCTACCGGGTGCGGGTGGAGGCGTCGGGGATGATCCCGCAGGAGCAGGCGCTGGAGCTGCGCGCGGGGGAGAGCAGCGCGGTGTCGGTGTCGCTGGCGCCTGCGGAGGAGCGCGCTGCGGTGAGCTGGCTGGGGTGGACCGGGCTGGGGATGGCGGCGCTGGGCGGGGCGGGGGTGGGGCTGGCCTTCGTGCTGGATCAGCCTGCGCAGGAGCGCTTTGACGAGGCGCAGGGGTTGGACGCGCAGCGCGATCCGGCGCGCTTTGAGGAGCTGCGTATGGAGGGAGAGGACGCGCGGGCGCTGGCGCAGGGGGTGTGGTGGGGCGGGCTGGGGTTGGCGGTGGCGGGGGTGACGCTCTTCGCGGTGGACCTGGGCCTCAACCTCTCGGGCGGGGAGGAGTCGGAGGCGCCTGCGGCGTCGCTGCGGGTGTGGCCGGGCGGCGGCGGGGTGGAGGTGGCGTGGTGAGGCTCAGGGGAGGGGGTCGCCCTGGGAGGTGACGCGGGCGCCCTGGACGTTCTGGCCGTCGAGGAGGAAGGCGCCGCCGTCGCGGGTGGCGATCCCATACTGGTTGGGGAGCCCTTCGGTGGAGAAGGCGTGGAGGACGCGGGGCGCCTCGGGGCGGGCGACGTCAAAGAGGGTGACCTCGCGTCCCTGGAAGAAGGGCACGGTCTGGGTTCGACCGGCTGAGGTGATGTTGACCTCGCGGATGTGGTGCACGGCGGCGACGAGCTGCTGAGGCTGCGGGGAGGTGAGATCGAAGGCGAAGGCGACCTCGCCGGAGAAGGGGATGATCTGCTGGGTGAGGGTGCGCAGGGGAGCGCCGGTGTCCGGATCGAGGGCGATGGCGAGGAGGACGGGCTGAGAGGGCGTCCTCAAGGGGTCCAGGTCATCGCCCTGGTTGGGGTACATGGCGGAGAGGACGAAGAGGGTGTCCCCGAGGACGCGGGCGCGGAGGGGGAGGTGGACGACGTTGCCGGAGCCGTCGGGCGCGGTGAGGGGGAGGTCGATGGTGGCGGCGCCGTCCAGGGCGCCGCGGAGGGTGCCGATGGGGTCGTCGGTGGCCCAGGGGTCGAGGGCGGCGCGGTCCATGGCGCGGCAGATGGCGTAGCCGCAGACGTAGAGGGTCTCCAGGCGGTCGTGGCTGGCGAGGGCGGTGGCGCCCTGGGGGAGATCGAAGGCGAGGCGAGGGCCACACTCGGGGCAGCGGTCGGTCTGGGTCCGGCAGCGCTCGATGCAGGCTTGTCGTCCGGCGCAGTTGGCGACGCAAGGGGTGGTGTAGAGAGTGGCGGCCTCACCTTCGGTGAGGGAGGGGATGTCTTCGCGCCAGGTGTCGCCGTCCCGGACGAGGTAGAGGGGCTTGAGGCCCGCGAAGGCGGAGGCGATGAGGACGCGGCGCTCGGGGGAGGCGCCGGGGAGCGCGACCAGCTCGATCAGGCTGCCCTCGTTGCTGCCATAGGCGAGGGGGAGGCGCGTTGATTGGGGCTCGACGGTGAGTTCGCCGGTGCTGAAGTCGGCCAGGCCGAGGGCGTTGCCGACATTGACGGCGATCAGGGTGGGCGCGTCAAAGACCAGGGCGCTGGAGGAGATGGAGAAGATGTAGTCGTCTGAGGAGGGGATGGTGTAGGTGACGCGGGTGGTGGTGCTGCTGAAGTCGTCCTCGGGGACGGTCAAGGCGAGGTCGAGGGCGCTGAAGAAGGGGAGGGGGGAGACGTCGGAGGTGATGCCGAGGGGCTCGGGCTCGATGGGGGTGGCGTAGGCGGCGAGGGCGCGGGCGGGGCCTGCGTCGCTGAGGTAGAGGGGTGGGCCGATGGCGCTTGCGGGGATGGTGATGGGGGTGGTCTGATCGAGGAGGCCACCGCAGAATTGATCGCGGGTGACGTCGTCGAAGCGGGGTGCCTCGCAGCGTGGCTCGACGCTGTCAAAGTCCAGCTCGTTGAGGCAGGCTGCGGCGCAGAGCGCGAGGCTCGCGGCGAGGAGGGTGCGTGATGCTTCGGTGCGATAGAGGCTGCGGAGCATGGGAGGTCCTGGTCTGGTGGGCTCGCGTTCGCGCCGCGTCTGATCTAGCATAAGGGGTCGTCGGCGTCCAACGGCGCGCCTCACGTGGAGCAAGTCAGCAGAGGAGGGAGCGATGGAGGAGGGAGATCGGCTCTATATGACGGAGCTGCTCGCGCAGATCCGGCTGGTGAAGGAGCGGATGGAGGAGGCGCGTCAGGAGTATGGGGTCTGGCGTGAGCGCGCGCAGCTGGCGAAGGAGCGCGGCCGCGAGGAGCTGGTGGAGGCGGCGCGTGAGGAGGGGCGTCGCTGCAAGGAGCGCTTCCTGGCAGACGAGCGGGTGTTGATGGAGCTGGAGGTGCAGCGGGACACGGCGAAGCAGGAGATCCGGGCGTCGCGGGTGGACGACGGGACGGTGGAGCGGACGCAGCAGCTGGTGGACAGCTTGAAGGACACGCCGTGGAACCCGCAGGACGCGCGGCTGGATCGGCTGACAAAGGAGGCGGCGGCGGATGACGCGCTGGCGGCGCTGAAGGCGAAGCTGGGCCCGGGGTGAGGCTCAGAAGGCCTGCTCGAAGCCGATGGTGAGCTTGCCGGGGAAGGTGGCGCCGAGGAGGGCGGTGTCGATGGGGGTGCCTGGCGGGGGGTTGAGGGCGACGCCCCAGTCCACGCGGAAGACGATGCGGTTGCTGGCAGGGTTGAGGAAGCGTATGCCGAGCCCTGCGGCGTGGAGGAGCGTGAGGTCGGAGAGGTCGCTCTGATCGGAGACGCCGCCTACGTCATAGAAGAGGGTCCCGCCGAAGTGGAAGGTGTAGAGCTCCCAGGGCATGGTGCGCAGCTCCAGGTTGCCGATGAGGCGGGAGCGTCCGAGGAAGGCGCCTGCGTCGAAGCCTCGGAGGGCGGTGTCTCCGCCGAGTGAGGCGAGGCGGTTCTGGCGGTCTGCGACGCGCCAGACGGCGGCGGCGCGTGTGACGGCGCGGAGCCCGGCGAAGACGGGGGAGTAGTTGCGCGCGGAGAGGGAGAGCTCGTTGTCCTGGAAGTTGCCGCGTTGGAGGCGCGTCTCGGCGCTGGCGCCGAAGGTGAGGAGGTCGGCGCGGCGCGAGGGTTGGTCGTCGCGGTCGCCCAGGAGGATGCGCCAGAGGGCGACGGCGGAGAAGCGCTCGTAGCGGTACTGGGAGCCCCAGAGGGGGTCGGCGTGATCGATCTGGAAGGTGGCGGCGGGGCCGAGGCGGACGTCTTCCTGGAGGGCGAAGGTGTCGAAGTTCTTGAGCTGAACGAAGTCCGCGACGTAGAGGTCGAGGTTCAGGTAGAAGGCGCTGGCGCGCTCGGAGCGCGGGAGGAGGGTCTGCTCGAAGCGCTGGGCGACGGGGCCTGCGGCGTCGCGCTGTGCGGCGTCTTCACCGTAGGTGTAGCGCTGGATCGTGAGATCATGCCCGAAGGAGACATCTTTCTTGAAATAGGAGCCGAAGGAGCGGGTGATCTGGGCGCTGGCGCTGAGGGTGCGGGCGCGCCAGGCGAAGGGGAGCTGCTCGACCTCGGCGGTGTCGGGGTTGTCGAAGGTGCGGAGGTTGGCGCCTTCGAAGAGGCGTCCGATCTCGCGGAGCCCGGCGACGTCGGCGCGCCAGGCCCAGGTCTGCTGGAGGGAGTAGAGGGGGACGCCGACGGAGAAGGCGGCATCGTAGCCTTCGTAGTCGTTGCTCTCGCGGTTGAAGATGAGGCGTGCGCGCTCGCCTGCGGCGACGCGGGAGCCGAGGATGCGTCGGTCGTTGGCGAGCTGTCCGAAGGAGAGGACGTCCTGCTCCAGGAGGAAGGTGAAGGCGCCCTCCTTCTGGAAGCCGAAGACGTTGTTCTCGGAGAGTGAGAGGGAGAGGAAGGAGAGGGTGTCTCCGACGAAGAGGATGCCGGTGTTGGCGCGGAGCGACCAGATGTCCTTGGTGAGGACGAGGAGGCGGACGGTCTCGGGGGTGGGCCCGCTGATGGGGACGACGAGGGCGACGGAGTAGAAGGCGCTCTGGGCGCGGAGGTTGCGGGCGGTCTGGGCGACGAGGTCGCTCTGGAAGGGGTCGCCTTCGTCGAGGAGGACCTCGCGGCGGATGATGTAGGGTCTGGAGGTGAAGTGGAAGATGTTGAGGACGTCGGGCCAGAGGTCATCGGGGGTGAAGACGTCCTCGGGCTCGATGAGGATCTCGGTGATGGGGCGTCCCTCGGCCTGGGCGTAGGTGAGGAGGGTGGCCTGGTGCTTCTGGAGGGCGCGGTCGAGGAGTCGCTCCTCGAAGGGGCTGAGCTCGTAGCCGGTGGTGGGGGCGGGCTGGGCGTCCGCGACGCTCGCGCAGAGGAGCGCCGCGGCGGCCATGTGCGCAATTATTATTGATTTTATATGTTTTTTTCTACTAATCTCCAAAGGAGATCCCTGTGGCGCGAGCGGTCTGGACGAGCTGGCCGAGGGGATCGACGGCCTTGAGCTGGCCGATGGCGTCGCTGATGGCGCAGCTGGTGATCTCGGTGCCGCGGAGGCAGACCATCTGTCCCCAGCGCTCCTCCGCGACGAGGCGCGCGGCGGCGTGTCCGAAGCGCGTGCCGAGGACGCGGTCGAGGTGGCTGGGTGAGCCGCCGCGCTGGACGTGTCCGAGGACGGTGACGCGGATCTCGAGATCGATGTGGCCTGCGACCTCCAGGGCGACGCGCTGGGCGGCGCCGCCGAGGGAGGGGCGTCCGCCGGAGAAGGGGTTGGGGAGCATGGAGGGGCCGCCGCCGACGGGCATGGCGCCCTCCGCGACGACGATGATGGAGAAGTTGCGTCCGCGGGCCTGGCGCTGCTGGATCTTCTCGACGATCTGCTCGGCGCGGTAGGGGATCTCGGGGATGAGGATGACGTCGGCGCCGCCAGCGAGCCCGGCGCTGAGGGCGATCCAGCCGACGTGTCGGCCCATGACCTCGATGAACATGGCGCGGTCGTGGGAGGCGGCGGTGGTGTGGAGGCGGTCGATGGCCTCCATGCAGATGTTGCAGGCGGTGTCGAAGCCGAAGGTGGTGTCGGTGACGGAGAGGTCGTTGTCGATGGTCTTGGGGACGCCGACGACGGGGATGCCGAGGGAGTGGAGCTGCTGGGCGATGGCCATGGTGCCGTCGCCGCCGACGATGACGAGGGCCTCGATGCCGTGCTCCTGGAGGCGCTGGGGGAGGAGGGCGCTGCGGTCCTCCATGTGGACGGAGCCGTCGGGGGCGCGGACGGGGAAGCGGAAGGGGTGTCCGTTGTTGGTGGTGCCGATGATGGTGCCGCCCTGGTGGAGGATGCCGCGGATGGCGGGTCCGTCCAGCTCGATGAGGCCCGCGGGGCCGTCTCCGAGGAGGCCGTTGAAGCCGTCTTCGATGCCGACGGCGCTCATGCCGTAGTCCTGGACGGCGGTCTTGACGACGGCGCGGATGACGGGGTTGAGGCCAGGGCAATCCCCGCCGCCGGTGACGATCCCGATGCGCTTGGGTCGAGTCATGGTTGAGGAGGCTCCTGAGGAGTTGGGGCGTTGTGGCCCGTGTTGAGGAGGTGCCAGGGGGCGTCATCGCGGGCCGGGAGGGCGTCGGTGGCGCCGAAGCCGGTGCAGACCGCGGAGCCGATGGCGCAGGCGAAGGTGAGGAGGCGCTGCCAGGCGTCGCCGTCGAGGCGGTCGAGGAGGTCGGGGAGGTCGCCCGGTGCGTGGGCGCCGGCGTCGTCGGCGGCGCGGGCGAGGGCGGTGCGGAGGGCGGCGCGGAAGGCGTCGCCTGCGCCGGTGGTGTCGACGGGGTGGATGGGGGGCGCGGGGGCGTGGCGCTGGCAGGCGGCGGTGAAGACGGAGGCGCCGCGGGCGTCGTGGGTGACGACGAGGGCGCGGAGGCCGCGCGGTCGGAGGTGGTGTTGGAAGGCGTCCTGAGGGGAGAGGTCTTTGAAGAGGGCGCGGTGCTCGTCGTCGTTGACCTTGAGGAGGTGGAGGGGCTGGAGCGCGTCGAGGACGGTGGGGAGGAGGCGGGTGCGGTCAGGCCAGAGGTGGGGGCGGAGGTTGGCGTCCATGGAGAGGAGGGCGCCAGCGCGGTGCGCGGCGTCTACGGCGGCGCGGTGGGCGTCGCGGGTGTGCGGCGCCATGAGGAGGTTGGTGCCGGTGTTGAGGATCCGGGCGCGGCGGAGGAGGTCGAGGTCGAGGTGCTGGGGGGTGAAGGTCGTCTCGGCGGAGACGACGCGGTAGAAGAGGAAGGAGCGGTCGCCGTCGGGCGCGATCTGGATGAAGGTGATGCCGGTGCGGGCGTCGCGGGTGAAGGTGACGGCGGAGGTGTCCACGCCTTCGGCGCGGAGTCGTTCGAGGATGAGGTGCCCGAACTCGTCGTCTCCGAGCCTGGAGAGGAAGGCGGTGCGGGCGCCGAGGCGCGCGGCGCCGAAGGCGAGGTTGGCGGGCGCGCCGCCGAGCTTGGGGGCGAAGGCGGAGACGTGGCGCAGGAGGCAGCCGGTCTCGGCGGGGACGAAGTCCACGAGGGCCTCCCCGAAGCTGATCAGGTCCAGATCGAAGGGGCTCATGGGGTCAGCACCAGGGGGAGGCCGCGGGCGGAGCGCAGCTCGCGGGGGATGACGGCCTGGATGAGGGTCTGGATGAGGGGGCGGAGGCGGAGGCGGAGGTCCTTGGGTGGGGGATCGGCGGCGGGCGGGAGGTAGGAGCGGCTGAGGCGGGTGAGGGCGAGGAGGGCCTCGGGGGTGGTGTCGAGGGTGGCCTGCCCGAAGGGGCGCGCATCAGCAGCCAGGGCGCCCTCGCCGTGGCGCGAAAAGAGGAAGCGCTGCCCGGCTTGGACGGGCGCGCCGGTGATGTAGCAGCGGTCGAGGGAGGGTCCGAAGCCGGCGGCCTGGAGGAGGTGGAGGAGGAGGGAGTAGAGGTCGGCTTCGAGGCGCGGCGTGTCGTTGTCGGAGGCGTGGGTGTGTCGGTAGTAGCCGAGGAGGATGTCGAGGGACTCGTCGGCGTCGTGTCCGTCGCGGAGCAGCTCGCGGGTGACCTCGGTGGCGTAGGCGGCGAGGGTGACTTTTTCAAAGGAGCGCGTGATGCCCTCGAAGTCTTCGAGGACGGTGGCCTCGTTGAGGGTGGGGAGGGTGTCGGGTCGCCCTTCGGTCCAGGTGAACTCGACGCGTCGGAAGAGGTCGAGGGCTCCTGCAAATCGCTTGCGAGAGACCTTGGCGCCGTAGGCGACGGCGTCGCGTCGTCCTTCTCCGCGGAGGAGGAGGGTGACGATCTGGTCCTTCTCTCCGAAGTCCACCGTGCGGAGGACGACGCCCTGGCTGGTGTGTGAGGGGCGAGTCATGGGGTGGTGCGTCCTCTGTCCGCGCTAGATGCCGAGCAGGAGGCTGGCGAGGTTGAAGTAGACGACGATGCCGAGGACATCGACCGAGGTGGTGACGAAGGGGCCGGTGGCGACGGCGGGGTCGATGGAGAGGCGCTGGAGGATCATGGGGACGGTGCTGCCGACGAGCGCGGCGATGACCATGGCGGTGCAGAGGGAGAAGCCGATGGTGGCGCCGAAGAGGAGGGCGTCGAGTTGGAAGGCGCCGGCCTTGAAGGCGGCGAAGCCGGTGGCGGCGGCGCCGAGGAGTCCGCCGTAGGTGGCGCCGCAGGAGAGTCCGACGAGGACCTCGCGTCCGACGGTGCGCGGGATGTGGGGTCCGGAGATGTGTCCGAGGGCGAGGCCGCGGGTGACGACGGTGAGGGCCTGGGTGCCGACGTTGCCGCCCATGCCGAGGACGATGGGGATGAAGGCGGCGAGGATGGCGATGCGCGCGAGGCGCTCTTCGTAGGAGTAGATGATGGAGGAGGCGAGGAGTCCGCCGAGCCAGGAGGCGAAGAGCCAGGGGATGCGTGAGCGTGTGGAGCGCCAGACGGAGCTGAAGGCGAACTCGGTGTTGGCGTCGCCGGCGCCGGCCATCTTGAGGATGTCCTCGGTGGCCTCTTCGCGGATGACGTCGATGACGTCATCGACGGTGACGATGCCGACGAGGCGGTTGGTGTCATCGACGACGGGTATGGCGAGGATGTTGTAGCGCGCGACGAGTCGTGCGACGGCCTCCTGGTCGTCGGAGGTCTGGACGCGGACGACCTCGGTCTCCATGATCTCGGCGAGGGGGGCGTTGGGGGGTGAGATGACGAGCTGGCGGAGGGAGAGGACGCCGACGAGGTGTTCGTGCTCGTTGATGACGTAGACGTAGAAGGCCATCTCCAGCTCGTCGTTGCGTTGCTGGAGGGTCTCGATGGCCTGCTTGCAGGTGGTGAGCTCGGGGAGGGCGAAGAAGTCCGGCACCATGATCCCGCCGGCGGTGTCGGGATCGTAGCGGAGGAGCTCTTCGGCCTCGTCCATGTCCTCGCGGCGCATCTTGCGGAGGAGGGCATTCTTGCGCTCTTCGGGGATGAACTCGAGGATATCGACGGTGTCGTCGGAGAACATCTCTTCGAGGAGCGGGACGAGCTCTTCGTCGGAGAGCGCTTCGAGGAAGGTGGGGAGGATCTCGATGTTGATCTCGGCGAGGACCTCGGCGCGCGTCTCGCGGTCGGGGATCTCGAGGAAGATCTTGATGCGGTCGTGTTCGGGGAGGTAGCCGAGGAGCCCGGCGAGGTCCTGGGGGCGTGAGCCTTCGAGGATCTTGCGGAGGTTGCGCTGCGCGTTGCGGCGCATGAGCTTTTGAACGGAGTCCGCGAGGACCTTGAGGGAGTCAGCCACAGAGCCCCCGCAGGTGAAGGGCCCCGGGCGTGCGGGGCGCAGGATCGCAGGACGTGCGGCGTGGGCTCAGGGCTGGGGCGCTGCCTGAGGCGCGGGCTGCTCGTCGGCGGTCGGGGCGGCGGCGGGCGTGTTGAGGGGGAGGCGCGCGGTGGAGAGGTTGGACTGTCCGTCGAGGATCCAGCGGGCCTTGGGTCCGTCGGCCTTGACGTTCCAGGAGGCGCGGCGGGGGGCCTCTTCGCTGATGGAGACGCCGGAGGTGGTGATGACGGAGGCGATGAGGGCGAGGACGAGCATGGCGACGAGGGAGCCGATGACGTAGGCGGGCTTGGCGGAGCCGATGACCTCGGTGATACGCTCGGAGGAGGGGAGCCGTCGTCGGGCGGCGGCGAGGGGCGCGGCGATGCGGGTGCGCCTGGGGGGTGCGGCGGCGGGCGCGGGCTTGACGGGCGCCTGGATGGCCTCCAGGGCGGGCTTGTGGACGCGTCCGGTGTGGTGTTCGTAGGCGGCGATGACGCCATCGGCGTCGACCTTGAGCTCTTTGGCGAGGTTGCGGAGGAAGCCTCGGACGAAGACCTGCGCGGGGAGCTCTTCGAAGTGATCGGCCTCGATGTGCGCGATGGTGGTGCGCGAGATGCGGGTGATCTGGGCGACCTCATTGAGGGAGAGGCCGCGCAGCTCGCGTGCCTGACGAAGGGTGGTCCCAGGGGTCTGCATGAATCCTCCAGCGCCGCCTTGGCGACGTATCTTTCGACAAATCGCGGGCTTTGGCGGACAGCGCAGAGGGGTACCTTCCAATTGAAGACGCCGCTCGCGCACCGATTCGCGCCAAGAGCCGCCCCCCATTTAGCCCGAACGGGTTGGCAAGTCAAGGCCGAAACGGCGCGCGCGCGGCGCGCGGCGCTGATGTGGTCCGATGTAGGCTGAGGTAGGAGAGGTCCCTCCAGGGTTCAGGTGTCTCTCAGGGGGCGATCTCCAGGTAGGAGCGGCAGCGGTCCCCCCAGGAGGAGTCGGAGGCGAGCTCGTAGCAGCGCTGGAAGTAGAGGCGTGCGCTGGGGTCCTGGCGCTTGAAGAGGAGCTGGGCGAGGTGGAAGTGGGGCTCGACGTAGTTGGGGCAGCCCTCGATGGAGTCCTGGAAGGCGCGGAGCGCGCCGACGGTGTTTCCCTGGGCCTCGCGGACGAGGCCGAGGTTGTTGTAGGCGAGGCAGAGCTTGGGCTGGAGGAAGACGGCCATCTCGAAGGCGTCGGAGGCCTGTCGGAGGTTGTTGAGCTTGAACTGGGCCCAGCCGAGGTTGTTGTAGGCCAGCTCGGGGGTGTTGTACATGGGCTTGGCGATGAGATCTTCGAAGAGGACGATGGCCTCGTCCCAGCGCTCGGCGGCGAGGAGGGCAGCGCCGAGGTTGTTGAGGCAGATGTAGAAGTCGGGCCGAATGGCGATGGCCTGTCGGAAGTAGTCGATGGCGCGGTTGTAGTCGCGTCGCCCCATATAGATGAAGCCGAGGAGGTGGAGCGCGTCGGCGTTCTGGGGGTCGGCCTCGACGGCGAGGAGGAGCTCGCGGAGGGCCTGGGGGACCATCTGCTCGCTGAAGTAGTTGGAGCCGAGCTGGTAGTGGTAGGTGCCCTGCTTGACGGCCTCCTTGCGCTCCTCCGAGTCGGAGGCGCAGCCGAGGAGCCCCGCAGCGAGGAGGGCGCCGGTGAGGAGGAGTGCGGTGAGGCGTGAGAGGGAGGGGCGTGGCATAGCTCGGCTCGCGGGAGGGCGTGGAACGCGGGGGTCCACCTACATCAACCGCAGCCGAGTATGCACGGGGTCTGGCGTGGCGCCAGAAAATCAGAGGAGGGAGATGGCGACGATCAGGATGCCGTCCTGTCCGTTGTGCTTGTAGGGGAGCCCGGCCTGGAAGAAGGTGGAGCCGTTGGAGGCGCGGACGTCGGTGTCGAGGCGCTTCCCGACGCCGACGCCGAGGCGATGGAGGGCGCCGTCGCCCTCGGCGCCCTTGTAGTCCAGGCGGAAGCGGGTGCCGTCGGGGAGGACGATGGAGAAGGGCTCGGCGGCGGAGATGTTGACGCGCTGGCTCTGGATCTGGGTGAAGGCGCCGTAGCCCTGGAAGGCCTTGGTGAGCTTGGGGCCCAGGTCGTTGAGCTGCGGGTCGGCGCCTTGTCCGTCGGGTGCGGCGTGGATGGTGCGGATGACGACGGTGACATCATCGGCGGCGTGGGCCTGGCTGGGCGCCAGGGTCACCGCCATCCAGGCGAGGGCGCCTGTCGCGAGGAGCGCCAGGGCTCCTCGCCGCGAGAAGGCTTGAGGCTGCATGGTCGTGCTCCCGTGCGGTCAGAGGGGTTCCATCTCGATGATGACGTCGTCGTCGCTCTCGGCTTCTTCGTCTTCGGCGTGGGGTGCCTGGGGGTTGGCGCCGGAGCGCTGGTCCTGCTCTTCGCCGTCTGCGGCGTTGGGGAGGAGCCAGATGACGGCAGATCCTTCATCCTGGAGGGAGTTGATGACGACGGTGGACTGGGGGTCGGCCTTGTTGACCGAGTCGATGTAGATGTAGTGCTTCTCGACGACGGTCTCGACGGTGGCGTGCTCGCCGGGCTTGAGGGCGATGAAGACGAGGGCGACGGCGGCGGCGGTGGCCGCGGCGGTGAGCCAGGCGGTGCGGTGTCCTGCGAAGAGGTCCGCGAGCCAGGCGAAGAGGCCGCGCTGCGGCTCCGCCGGGGCCTTCGCCGCCGCCGCCGCGGCGGACGCCTGGGCGGCGTCCTGGGCGATGGCGTGCTGGACGTTGCTCCAGAGTCCGTCGAAGGAGGTCCTGGCGAGGACGCTCTGGTCGTGGAGCTGGTAGAGCTCGGAGAGGTTGTCGAGGCGCGCGAGGGCGTCGAGGGCGTCGGGGGAGCGCTCAAGGAGCGCCTCGACCTCGGCCTGCTCCGGGGGGGAGCACTCGTTGTCGTGGTAGCGCTGGAGGAGTTCAAGCTGCTGAGGGGTGAGCATGATCGTTGCTCCCTGGAGCGCGTTGGCGCTTGCGAGGTCGTTTGGAGCGGCGGTGGGCAGCGCCGTGTTACGTGCGCCGCCAGAGGCGCTCGACAAGAGGGTTGGACGGGGGTTGGTGCAGGATATTCAAGGGAGGTTCACGCGCGGGGTCGATTTCTGGTGGGGGCCGCAGCTCAGGTGTCGTCGTCGGAGGGCGGGGGGGCGGCGGTGCCGTAGACGTAGGGGCTGAGGGCGGCCTGCATGTTCTTGCGGGCGTGGTGGAGGCGGCTCATGACGGTGCCCTTGTTGCACTGCATGACCTCGGCCATCTCTTCGTAGGAGAGGCCCTGGACCTCGCGGAGGATGATGGCGGTGCGGTGTTTTTCGCTGAGGGAGTCGAGGGCGCGCTGCATCTGCTCGGCCAGCTCTTTGCGGGAGAGGGTGCGGGCGGGGTTGGTGTCGAGGGTGGAGGGGAGGATGGAGCCGTCGCCCTCGATCTCGTCGTCGTCTCGTCCGAGGCGATCGTCGTAGTCCACCGACTGGAAGCGGTTGTGCTTTCGGTTGTGGTCGATGCCGAGGTTGACGACGATGCGGTAGAGCCAGGTGTAGAAGGAGGACGAGCCCTGGAAGGCGGCGAGGTTGCGGTGGACCTTGATGAAGGCGTCCTGGGTGAGGTCCATGGCGTCCTCCGGGTTGCGGACGACGTTGAAGGCGATGGAGTAGACCTTGCGCTGGTAGCGCTCGACGAGGAGTCGGAAGGCGGTCTCGTCGCCATTCTGGGCACGGACGACCAGATTGCGGTCAGTCTCTTCGGTCACGGGGCTCCCGCGGTGAGGGGGAAGGCGACGGCGTGGCGGTCTGGCGCGCCAACGTCTTCGGCGCCGAGGCACCACATCATCTAACCGCCTCGGGGTTTGCTTTCAAGAAGAAGGGTGGGGTGGGGCGGGGGGATTTACTTGGGTGTCGGGTCGCTTTAGGGTGTGGGCCGGCCTGTGCAGGAGGGAGGTTGGGATGGAGGCACACCTGGGAGCGTACCGTCTGCTGCGTCGCATCGGGCGTGGAGGGATGGCGGAGGTCTACCTGGGGATGCGCCAGGGGGCGTTTGGTTTTCAGCGTCGGGTGGTGGTGAAGTGTCTGCACGATCACCTCTGCGGGAGCCCGGACGCGGAGACGCGCTTCGTGGAGGAGGCGCAGCTTGGGAGCCTGCTGGAGCACAGCAACATCGTGCCGGTGTTGGACCTGGGGATCTCGGGCGGTCGTCTCTTCATGGTGATGGAGTATGTGGACGGTCTGGATCTGAAGACGCTGCTGGCGGGTCATGGCGCGCTCTCGCTTGGGTTGGCGCTGCACGTCGGCCGCTGCGTCTCGCGCGGGCTGGCGTATGCGCAGGCGCTGCGCGATCCGGGCGGCCAGGCGTTGGGGATCGTCCACCGGGACGTGTCGCCGTCCAACATCTTGATCGCCCGGGACGGCTCGGTGAAGCTGGCGGACTTCGGGGTGGCGAAGGCGGCGGGTCGGGAGAAGACGCGGGCGGGGGTGGTGAAGGGGAAGTACGCCTACATGTCGCCGGAGCAGGTGGAGCAGCGGGAGCTGGACGGTCGCTCGGATCTCTTCAGCCTGGGGGCGGTGCTCTATGAGGCGGTGACGGGGGAGCGGCTCTTTGTGGGGAACGGCCCGCTGGAGATCATGGAGGCGGTGCGCGAGGCGGGGGTGGTGGGGGCGCTGGAGGCGCTGCGCGGGGAGGTGTCGCCGCTTGGGCCGCTGCTGGGTCGGGCGCTGTGTCGGGGTCGGGAGGAGCGCTTCGCGGACGCTCGGGAGCTGGAGCGGGCGTTGGCGGCGGCGCTGATCGAGCACGGGAGCGCGCACCCGGAGGAGCAGCTGGGGGCGGCGGTGGCGGAGGTGCTTGGGCGGGCGGAGCGCGCGGAGGCGCCAGGGGAGGACTCGCACGCCTCGACGCTGGAGTCGCGGGCGGCGGAGGTGGCGCGGAGCCTCCAGCAGGAGGAGAGCGTGACGCAGCACTTTCAGCGCGCGGCGCCCGTGGACGCGCAGAAGCTCCAGGCGATGCCGGGGGGGCTGGCGACGAGCGCGGGTTCGGTGAGCGAGAGCTCGGTGACGTCGCGCTACCAGCTCCGGCGTCTCCAGGGTGAGGGTGAGGGCGAGGGCGAGGAGTAGGGCTGCATAATATTCATGTTGCTGCATAATCGGGCGTAGACCTCGCAGCGGCGGGGCTGCTTGCAGGTCGTGGCTTCGGGTGCTACAAGGTGCGCGTCTGGCGCGCGCTCGCGACGAAGTGTGCTTGGAGCAGAGATACGATTCTGAAGGAGCGCGGTGCGCGCCGCCCACCGCCGCGGGGCCTGGAGGCTCGCGGGCATCCCACATGGGGGGCGAGAGCCCCCAAGCTCAGAGGAGCGTGATGAGACGTAGAGCGTTGTTCATCACCTCGCTGCTGGCGGGCCTGTCTTTTATCGGGCTGGTCGGCTGCGAGGACGAGAAGGAGAGCACGGGTGACACGGTCGTGTGCGCCGAGGGGACGGAGCTCTTTGAGGGCACCTGCCGCCCGGCGGCCAACCTCTGCCCTGACGGCCAGGTCTACAGCGGCGGCGAGTGCCGCGCGGAGCAGGGCGGCGGCGACGGGCTGGAGTGCGGCGCCGGCACGGTGCCGAACGCGGCGGGGACGGCGTGCGTCCCCGATCCGGACGATCAGCTGGAGTGCGGCAACGGCACCATCGAGCAGAACGGCCGCTGCGTGCCCGACCCGAACGCCCAGGTGGAGTGCGGCCCGGGCACCATCGAGGAGGACGGCGAGTGCGTCGCGATCAACCCCTGCGATGAGGGCGAGGTCTTCGACGGGATGCGCTGCATCGATCCGCCGACCTGCCAGGCGGGGACCATCGAGGATGCCAACGGCGACTGCGTCCCGGTGGACCCGACGGAGGACGTCGAGGTCGCGGAGACGGACGAGAACAACGACCCGCTGATCGGGGACGGGACGCCGGTGGTCTTCACGCTGGGCGCGCAGGGGGCGCCGGTGGTGCTGGGCGGCGTGATCGAGGCGCCGCGCGACATCGTGGCGGAGGGCGCCGACGCGGCGCCGGCGCTGGAGCCGGACTTTGACGGCTTTGTGTTCGCCGGTGGCAAGGGTCAGCGCATCGCCATCGAGGGGACGGCGGTGGGCGCTCCCGACGTGGCGTGGGGGCTCTACTACGCGGGCGACGACGCGGCGGAGGTGCCCTATCAGCGCTTCGCGGTGCCGACGACCTCGGGCAACACGCGGCGCGAGTATGTCCTGCCGCGTGACGGGGCGTACCTGATCCGGGTGAGCACGTTCAACAACGTGCAGCTGGAGACCTTCGGGGCGGGCATCACCTGGAACGGCGCGTCGGACGCGAGCTATGTGCTGGCGGTGACGCCGCTGGCGCCGGTGGCGCCCGAGACGGAGGCGACGACGGCCTTCTCGTGGTCGGGTGACGCGGCGGGGCTGGCGGCGCTGCCGCACCTTCAGGTGGACGTGGCGGCGGGGACGGTGCTGGACCTCTCGTTCACGGTGGACTCGGGGCTGGTGCTTGGTGAGGCGATCCTGACGTCGCCCGACTTCTCCTCCTTCTACGGCTTCCTGGCGCCGGGTGTGACGCGGGTGACGGTGCCCGAGGGCGGGCTGCTGATCACGGCGGACTACACGGTGTCCTACGAGGTGGCGCCCTCCTTCACGATCACGAGCCTCCCGGTGCCGATCACGGGCATCCCGGATCTGAACGGCGGCCCGGTGGAGGGCGAGCTGGCCTCTTCGGGCGGGCTGGAGTGGTATCGGGTCGAGATCGACGCCCCGACGGTGATCCACGCGGAGGTGGCGCCCGGCGCGGGCTCCCGCGCGAGCGTGGGCGTGGTGGTGGCGGACGCGGACTTCAACGCGCTGGGCGGTGGCAGCGGCCCGGCGCCGGACTTCGGTGTGGGGAACGCCTCGGTGGACGCGTTCCTGGCGACGCCGGGGACCTACTACATCGCGGTCATCGACCTGGGTCGTCCGGGCTCCTTCGACGGGGCCTACACCTTCACGCTGACGACCTCCGCGACGACGGTGCCGGCGTTTGGCGGCGAGTCGGGGTCGTTGACCTACGGCGCGCCGCTGACGCAGTCGGCGGACGTGGCGGGCGGTGACGCGTGGTTCTATCTGGACCTGGCCGAGGGCGGTGATCTGGCGATCACCGGGACGCCGGACGCGGTGGACATCGCGCTGGAGATCTTCGGGGAGGGGCAGATCGCGGAGCGCGGCGCCTTCGCCCCGGCGGCCTCGGCTGACGCGGGCGCCGCGGCGGAGGTCGAGACGCTGGAGGATCGCACCCCGGCGGGCTTCGCGCTGGTGCGGGTGCGCAACACGGCGCTGGGCGGCGGCAACGGCGAGCCTGCGGGGACGCTGACGCTGACGGCCGAGCTGGGCGATCCGCTGGAGGGCGCGGTGCGCGAGGTCGAGCCCAACGACACCCAGGCGGGCGCGCAGGTGTTGGAGACGTCGCCTGCGATCGACGCGCCGGTGACGGTGGCGGGCGATCTGGAGCTGAACGACGCGGGCGCCTACAACGACTTCTTCACCTTCACGGTGGAGAACCCGGCGCTGGTGTCGATCTCGACGATGCCGGGCCTGGTGGGCGGCGCGGACACGACGCTGACCCTCTTCAACGCGGGCGGAGCGGAGCTGGCGTTCAACGACGACGGCGCGGGGCTGGGGGTGTACTCCAGCCTGAGCGGCGTGGCGGTGCCTGCGGGGACCTACACGGTCCAGGTGGGGGTCTTCGAGGGCTTCTTCGGGCCTGCGATCGGCGGGGACTACCTGCTGACGATCCAGATCGACGAGGAGTTCTCCGTCTGCGCGCCGGGCTTCACGGCCTGCAACGCGGGGATGCTGGACGTGTGCAACGCGGCGGGCGACGCCTTCGACGCGCAGCCCTGCCTCCAGGGCTGCGAGGTGGTCGAGGGCATCGGCGCGCTCTGCGCCGCCGACGTCGAGCTGGACGCGAACAACAACGATCAGTGGCAGGGCGCCGACGTCCTGGCGATCAACGTGGACGGTCGCTACGAGGTGGACGGCACCATCGGCCTGGACGACGGGCAGGGCTTCACCGATCTGGCGGACTGGTACAGCTTCGAGCAGACGGTGTCGGGCTTCGTGAACATCTCGCTGGTGGCGAACCCCCGGGGTCCGCAGGGCTTCTTGCCCGACTACCTGGAGCTCTACGTCGCGGATGACCTGACGACCCCCGGCGCTGCCGCCCAGTACGACTACGTCGCGGACGTGCCTCCGTCGCTGGAGGGCATCTGGCTCCCGGCGGGCTTCACCTACTTCGTCAAGGTGGGCTCGGTGGGCGGCTTCTTCGGGGCCTTCGGCGGCTATCGCCTGGTGATCGAGCACGTCACGACGGCCTGCGAGCCGGGCGCGGGCGTGTGCGCCGACGCCTCGGTCTTCGAGGCTTGCTCGGCGGACGGTCAGGACAGCGTGATGGTGACGTGCGCCTTCGGGTGCGGCGACGTCGGCGGCGCTGACGGTTGCCTCGCGCTCACCGAGGAGGAGCCGAACAACAACGCCACGGAGGCCCAGCAGGTCGGTGAGATCGCGCTGGAGAGCACCGGGGCGATCGAGGGCGAGATCCTGAGCGTCGAGGCCTCCGACTCCGACTGGTACCGCTTCACCCTCACCGAGGGCGCCGTGGTCACCCTGGAGACGTCGCCGTCGGAGGTCAGCCCGGAGAGCTTCGACACCGAGATCTGGCTCTACGACGGGATGGAGGCGCAGCTCGCCAACGATGACGACGGCGGCGTGGGCGTCTACTCGCTGATCGGCCCGGTGTTCCTGGCGGCTGGGGACTACTTCGTGAAGGTGGAGCACTACAGCACCACCTCGCTGGCCTCGGGGCCCTATCGCCTGAACATCAGCGCTCAGGCGCCCCTCTGCACCCCCGGCGCCTCCATGTGCGCCGAGGGCGGCGAGCTGGCCGTCTGCAACGGCCTGGAGTTCGAGGTGGTCGAGGCGTGCTTCTTCGGCTGCGACGACGACATGGCGGGCAACGCGGCCTGCGCTGGCGATCCGGCGGAGCCCAACGACGACGACCTCACCGCGACCCCGATCACCGCCCCGGCCTCCGTGGACGCTGTCATCGAGGCCGGTGATGTGGACTGGTACGCGCTGACCGTCACCGACGACGACATCCTCGCGGGCGCCACGTTCAACCTCGCGGTGCTGCCGGCGGGCTTCGACTCGCAGCTCTACATCTGCTCCGAGTCGGACGTCGCCTCGCTCTGCAACTACGACGAGAACTCGGCGGTGGGCGATCAGGGCTTCGACGGTGAGGAGGACTCCATCACGGGCTTCGCGCCTGTCAGCGCGGGGACCTACTACATCATCGTGGACTCCTGGTTTGGCGGGACGGGCAGCTACACCCTGACGGTGGAGTGATCCGGCCTGGCGCGGCGGCGTGAGCCGCCGCGCCCCCAGCAGCGAGGCCCCCGCGCCCGAAGGCCCCGGGGGCACCCGGCCGGGGGCGCCGGCGCCGGGGCCCTCCACCGCCGTCACCCGCCCCAACCCGACCCCCCCC